>DLFX01000081.1:9746-10439 GCA_002482405.1 Firmicutes bacterium UBA7709
GCTGACGACGCTGAAGCAGGGCCTGGAGCGGGGACGGAGACTCGGGCGCCGAAGTCTCAGCGATTCCGCGAGAAAACAGGGATTGTTTTTAGGGGAGCAGGAGGTTCGTAAAATCCTTGGACTCCTTGAGGTCAGGGGGCTGGTGGAGATCCGACAAGGCAAAGGAGGAACGGTTATTACCCCAAAGGGCCTGAAAGCGCTGTCCCAGGGACGTCGCTGAAAAGAAAAGAAATGCACATGAGCCATATGGGTTTTTTGGTATGAAACCGGGAATACCAAAAAACCCATATTTTAATTTCGGGAAATGTTCCCTCCCGAGAGGGCAATTTTGATAGGGGTTGAAATTTAGGCATGCAAGGATAATAATCAAATAATTTGGATAACTGGCACACGTCTTGCTTTTAGTGTTAGGGAGCTCAATTATCAGAATGGGAGAGAAGTCGGAAAACGATCGTCCGCCTTCTTTTCAGGATGTTTTACCAGGAGGTTATTGATGAGAAAAATAATGACAGGCAATGAGGCTGTAGCTCGGGGAGCGTATGAAGCCGGGCTGGAGTTTGCTTCCGCATATCCGGGGACTCCGAGTACGGAGATACTGGAAAATATGGTCGATTACAAGGATGATATCTATTGTGAATGGGCGCCGAATGAGAAGGTGGCCCTTGAAGCCGCTATCGGAGCGTCTGTGGCGGG
>DLFX01000224.1:0-192 GCA_002482405.1 Firmicutes bacterium UBA7709
CTTTACCCAGATGCACCTTTGCCAGGTCGGTTTCATTCACATTCACTTCGACCCAGGGGTCCTTGAAAGAGGTTACTGCCGCCAGGGGCATTCCGGTCGAAACCAGCTCTCCCGGATTCACGTCGACGGATGTAATGACACCGTCCACAGGCGCTTTTATCACGGAATCCTCAAGGTAGCTGTTTACCTCCG
>DLFX01000224.1:197-3991 GCA_002482405.1 Firmicutes bacterium UBA7709
CCTTATCCTCCGCTCTCGCTCCTTCCAGCGCCATGTCGTACTGCTCCTTCGCCGCGGTATACTGCGCCTCCGCCTGATCGAAGACCGCCTGGGCGACGGCTCCCTGATCCAGCAGCGATTTCATCCGGTCATAGGTCACCTGCGCATAATCAAAGGCTGCTTTTGCCTTGGCCAGATCCTGGCTCCTCGTCCCCGCCGCAGCCTTCTCCGCCTGAGCTTCCGCCGCCGCTTTTGCCCCTTCCGCCTGCCGCAGTTTCGCCTGGACCGTTTCTGCGTCAAGCCTGATGAGCACATCTCCCGTCTTCACCGAATCTCCCTCTTCCACGCATACTTCGCCGACCGTTCCGGCCAGCTTGGAGTTCAGCGTCGTTTCCTCCATCTTCAGATTGCCCTGCAGGATAAGATCCTTTTGTTTTGCTTCCTCCCGGGCGGCTCCGTAAGCGATCCCGCTTCCGATGAGGGCAAGGGCAAGAGCCGAGATCAGAACAATTTTTGTCTTCGAAGCGCGGTCTTTTTCGAGCTTAATCACTTTTTCCATACTGATAGCATTTTTCCTTTCCTGTTTTTTCTTGTAAAATGACTTTGACTGCGTCATAATATTTTTAATGAAAAATATCGATTTTCATTTTCAAGGAGGCGGAAATGTTATACTCCGGCAAACCCGACATAACCAAAAAAGCGCTGGCAGAATCGCTGAAGGCATGTCTGTACGCAAAGCCGCTGAACAAGATCAGCGTGCGGGAAGTGTCCGAAAACTGCGGTTTAAACCGCCAGACCTTCTACTATCATTTTCAGGACATCTATGAGCTCCTCGAATGGACCATCGACCACGACGTCATTTATAATATCAGAGATCACGGTCATTTTCTCACCTGGCAGGACGCCGGTGTCTATCTGCTGCACTACATACAAAAAAATGAGCCTCTTTCCTTAAACATACTGAATTCTGTCGGCCGCGAGGCGCTGAGGCGTTTTTATTACAAGGACGCTTACAGCATCTGCACCCGATTTCTGAAGGAGAATATGAAAGGAATGGAATGCGAAGAGGAAGATTTTCAGTATCTGGTCCATTTTTACAGCATATCCTTCGCTTCTCTCCTTGAGGATTGGGTAAAAACCGGTATGAAGCGATCTCCTGAGAAGGAAATACACGCCTTGGAGCTCGTTGTCTCAGGTACCGCGTGGCAAGCCATGTCGAGATTTGCCGAGGACAGAAAATCATCATAAAATATTGATATCCGGTGATCTTGCGGTACATTCTCACAAGAAAAAAATACCTCTGCCGAGGTATTTTTTAAATAATCAATTCCATATCAGTGTCTGATTTTTTGACAGTTGGGCATTAATTGTATAGAGGAGGCGAGCAAAATGGTTTCATCAGGATTGACATTCGGAATTTATCCGCTGAGCGTGGCGGGAACCCCTTTCGGTCTGGCAACAGGACCGGAAGATGACTATGAAAATATCCAAAAGGCCCTTCGGGAGCTCCGGGGGCACAAAAAATTATATCCCCGTCTTTACCTCATATACACGAAGGAATGGGAGTCGAAGATGCTGGTCAATGCGGAACTCTATTCGGACNNCTCCGGCCTGTTGGGAGATCTGACCATCGGATGCGGGGATTGGACCGGAACGGACCAGTCGATGGAGCTTGATCTCTGGCTCAATTTTATCCGAAAAGTAATCGACAGATACGGCTCCCGGCTGTCCTCCCTCCAGATCACCAACGAACCTAACCTGTCTTTTATGGAAGGATCCAAGCCGTATATTCTTCCGGCTCTTACGGAAGGCGTCATCGCGGCGAAAAAAGAGGCTCGGAAGCGCAGCCTGCCGCTTTTCATCGGGTTTGGCTCGGTGCCGGAAAGCGCAGCTTCCGTCCCCATGTTCTGGGAGAACCTGGGAAAGTCCGGCGGAAGCGAATTTATCAATTCGGTGNNAATTTTTATGTTGACGTATTTGAGGATAGGCCCCTCTCTCTTGCTGAAATTCCCGCCGCCGTTGAGCGTACGCTCCGCGATCTGCGCAAAAAGTCCCTGAAAACGGCCGGCATTTCCGATTCTGTACCGATCAGAGTTGCCGAAAACGGCTGGCCCACCGGGAGAAATCCGATCATCGGGCTGGAACGCTCTTACGGGCAGCAGGCAAAGGTCTTGGAAACAGTGATACAGACCGTTTACGGACTGCGCAATGAGCTCAATATCTCCCACTATGAATTGTTCGGGCTGCGGGATGCGGACAGTTCCAAGGATGATCTTTTTCACCAATACGGCATAATGAGGGACGACTATTCGCCGAAACCCGCTTTCGAAGCATTCAAATCACTGATACGGGAATTCGGCGCATAATAAACATTATTAACTCAACGGATTTGATGGTGCCTATTCAGAAGTGCGGAAATTTTCCTTTGCGGATCCAGCAGCTCTCCGAAACTGATAGAGTGGTTCAGCGCGGCGATTATGTAAGCAATATACTTAGCGCAATCCACCTCCCGGAACCACTCGCGCCGAAGGAGTTCCGGCGGACGATACGTTAGGTTTGTGCCGAGCACACCGGCGATTGCGCCTTCTTCATACGCTGCGTCAAAATGCACAAAACCCTCTGTAAAGAGTGCGTAAGTCGCCGCGATGAATATTCTCTCCGCGCCGCGCTTTCTCAAGTCGTACGCAATACTTATGGCGGAATCGCCCGACGAGATCATGTCGTCAACTATAAGGATTGTTTTCCCGGAGACGTCCTCCCCGAGGTATTCGAGCGCGACGATCGGATTCCGCCCGTTCTCGATTCGTGAGTAGTCACGCCGCTTGTAGTGCATCCCCAGCGGTGCGGCGAGGACAGACGAGTAATACATATTTCTCTGCATCGCACCCTCGTCGGGGCTTACGAGCATAAAATTCTTGAGATCAACGTCCGGATATTCGCGCAGCAGTGTTTTGAGTACCTGATAGTACGGCATGACGTTATCGAGTCCCATCAGCGGCACGGCATTTTGCACCTGCGGATCATGCGCGTCGAACGTGATTACGCCGCGAACCCCCATGGCCGACAGCTCCTGGAGGGCGACAGCGCAGTCGAGACTTTCGCGGTGATTGCGCTTATGCTGCCGTCCGCCGTACAAGAGCGGCATGATGACCGTGACACGCTCCGCCTTGCCGCCGACAGCCTGTATCAGCCGCTTCAGGTCCTGAAAATGGTCGTCGGGACTCATGCCGTTGTCCCGGCCGAACATGCGGTAGGTCCTGCTATAGTTGCCTATATCAACGAGAAAATAAAGATCCAGGCCGCGCACCGATTGTCCGATAATGCCCTTGCCGTCGCCGGACGCGAAGCGCGGACATTCGTTTTCAATCAAAAAACTTTCACGGTACTCCACGCCGCCCTGCGCCCACGAAGTTAGATGACCGTTGATTTTTCCGCCTAATTCACGCGCGCTCTCTGATGCAACGATACCGAGCGGCGGAAAGTGATTTCCGGTGTGGAAAATGAGCTCGGCGTCCATCTTCTCATACAGCCGGTCCCCTTTCCTCGGTTGACCTAGAAGCGCATCTTTGGTTTCCATTGCCTGCACCACCTTTCATATGCTACCGGATCGGGCAGACTCCGCTTTCACAGCCTTCGTCGCCGATATCGTACTCCGTCTCTTCCTTTTCATATTTTGATATCAGGGAAGGAATGAACGAATTCATAGCAGCCGCCCTTTTGCGGTACTCCTCTTCGGAGATCTCTTCATAGGGCAGAAGCTCATAGAAATTATCCTCAAAGGACAGGAAGGAAAGGGCTACCGTATCCTCCCAGTT
>DLFX01000149.1 GCA_002482405.1 Firmicutes bacterium UBA7709
GGAACCCGACACGCCGCGGACCATCACAACGTTGCCCTTGTAATCGTGCTGCTTTGCCAGATAATCGCCCATCTGATAATAAAAGCTGCCGAAGTCGAAGTCCATGCAGTAAGCGTTTTCATCCTCAACAGTGGAGTCGAACGCGATAACCGGAATTCCGGCCTGGATCGCCTTGTCAAGGACGCTGTTCAGGGCTGTGGCGGAGGCCGCGTTAATGCAGATCGCGTCAACGCNNAAGCTATTGATCTGAGCGATCTGGGCGTTTACGGAACCGTCGCCGTTCTGGATCAGGTAGTCTTTGATATAACCTTTCTCTTTGGCTTCCTTCGCAACCGTGGTGAAAGAATCCACCATCTGTTTACGCCAGGTATTGCCATAATAAGAGTTGGACAGACCGATTACCCAATCCCCTGTCGGGATCGTGTCTTCGCTGACCGCGTCGGATTTGTTTCCCTCTGTGGAGGGCTCTTCTGTTGATGATTTGGCGCCGCACCCCGCCAACAGACCTATCACCATTGTCAGGGCAAGAACCAGCGCGAGCAATTTTTTCTTCATTTTTTATTTCTCCTCTCATATATTCGATCCGGGACATTCGAGCACTTGCTTGAGATAAGCGACACTCTCCTCTACCCANNGTTTTGAAGAGTCTCCGCCGGATTGGCCTCAGGCTCCATCCAAAGCTCCAGAATGGAGCTGAAGTCGCCGCGCGCTTCTTTGCGCAGCCGATCCACCATTTGCGGAATATCCAGAAAGCCCTGACCGGCAGGGGTTCCTGTAACCAATAATCCCATACTGTTTTTAACCCGATCGATTTTAAAGTCCTTTACATGAAAGTTAACCGTATGCTTTGCCAGAACGTCCATTACCTGGGATGTATTTTCTTCACAGGCAAAGGAATTGACCGTATCGAGCGCAACTCCTACATAAGGGCTTCCCGATGCCTCAACAATATCTGCGAACACATGAGCTTTAAACCGGTCGTGATTCTCAATCCCGAGTATAATTTTGCTGTCGGCCAGCTGCGGCAACACCAGAGAGATCAGATGCACGATCTCATCGAATTCCGGCTGATGCCATGCCGTATCGATCACCACCCGGAGAATTTTGGCCCCCAGGGTTTGGGCGATTCCGATATAACTGCTGAGGTGTTCTGTCTCAATGCCCCGGGTCCCTACCTCAAGCTTCACCGACCGATGTCCGGCATAAGCGGCCAAATCAGCAAGTTCAACGGGGGACAGCTTATCCAATGGGCAGTTATCCGCAATCTGCAGAACATGAAGCCCCAGCGCCGCCGTTTTGTCCACCAGGCCGAAGGCATCCAAAGGTTTTTCCGGCTCAAAGCCCGGATACCCTACCGCATAGGGATAGGAATAAGAGCTCAATCCAAGTTTTGTATTGTTCATGCTTTCAATTCTCACTTGCTGATCTCGTGGGTGATCTCGTAAACGCTCTTATCCACCGCTTCACGGTTCATGATCTTGTCGAGCCAACCAGGCTGATAAATGACGTCCATGGCATTTTTCAGCGCAAGGTTCGCGCCGTCCGAGAACGGGAAGCCCGCATAATCGAAGAGCACTCCAAACTGCACTTTCAGATGACCCATCACAAAGGCCATGACCGCATCTCTCGGCACGCCCTGCTCCACGCAGGCGTCCACGGCCATGCGCATTCCTTTGACCAGCGGCGCCGTGATGGATTCCACCAGCGCGGGCTCCAGCATGATCATCTGGTCGATGGTGACGCGGTATGTATCCCTGATCGGCCGAAACATCTTGCGCGCAAAGGCTTCGTTTTCCGCATAGTCGGCGTCATCCCCCTGGTGCACTGCACAGACCAGATCCATCTTGGCGGCGCCAATGCCTCCGAACCAATCCTTCTGGGCCGCAAGGCTCAGGTTTTCTTCAAAGGCAAAAAGCGGCGGATGGCAGGGGTGTACGACGAAATACTTAAGATCCTCCCTTATCATCATGACCTTGCCATAGTGAGCGGCGGGGTCCAGACCGATTACGGTCGCACCGCTTTTCAACATCGGAATGGTCCCTTTCGACACTTTCTGAATCAGAATATCGGGAACTGCGAAAATCACCGTGTCCGCCGTTTTCAACGCTTCGTAGCTGTCCGTCGCGGAAACTCCAAAGCTCTCCTTCAGGCGTGTCCTGCCGGCCTCGCTGATTTCCACATAGGAAATATCAATATCGTTTTCGTCTTTAATGTTTGCTGTGATACGGTTGCCCATTTTGCCCCCTGCTCCCAGAAGGACTACTTGTTTTTTCATTTTATTTACATCTCCCTTAAGTTAAATTTTTGCAATGAAAATGGCGTAGGATTTTAATCGAATCCCTGCTTTCAGACTATATGTATTTCCGTAAAGATCCCGGTCGCTGACCAGGCTTTTCCGTGCCAGCGCGGCGACATTGTCTTCGTCGATGATGATCCCTTTTGCGGAATCAGTCGCATCCGATAATGATATGGCAATTTCTTCTTCTTTGGTATTTGACAGTATCAGACGGGTCTCGCCGCTGTTTTTGAGGATCAGCGCCGTCACATGTTCCGTGATGACAGCCGTTATATCAAAGTCCTTCAGGCCGCGAAGCGCGTAAAACGCATAATAGAGCGGATACAGCATATCGGGGGCTGACGGGAAGCGGTAATCCCGCCGGGGGTTGGTATCCTCCATAATCCCCTTGCANNCAACCGCCGCGCCATCTTTGAGGCAGGCAGCCAGGGAACGCAGAAACCACGACGCGGCGAACAGCGATATCTGCCGCGGTTCAACATCCCAATGCATTTCTCTCTTTTTTAGAATTATCTTTCCGGTCGTGTCCGGATTCCACCGCATCTTTAATGTAATGGGGGAAACCCAGACAGGAAGGCCCGGATAAAGCTTTGCGCAGCTCAAAAGATTGGCCGTCTGCCCCTCCGTGGTGGTCATGATGGACATGTTATCAAAGGCGTGAACCTGAGGATTGTTGGAATAGTTCACAAAATCCATCAGGCTGGCCGGCAGGCGCTCTCGGTTGATCTGTGTGAAGAAGGCGTCCGTGCCGGAACCCACCGGAATGGNNCAAAGCTTCTCTTCCGATATGACCTTGACATCCTGCTCAAATACCGCGATACCCAAAATATCCGACTGATGCGAATCCAAAAACTCAGCCAGTTCGCTCAGTTCACTTTTGAAGCTGCCGCTGAAAAACGCGGCGATATACAGCTTGACTCCCAACTCGCGGGCCTGAGCCGCGATGTTCTCAGCCGGCGCGGAGGAGCCATCGAAGCGATATTCATAGCGAAGGTGTGAAAGCTCCAATGCCTTGACACGCTCCATTTGAAGATCGGTCAGCGGTCCGGAGACGCAGCTGCCCAGTGAGAATGTGCTTCCATGAATAACCTCCCCTTTCGATAAGGAGACGGTTTCTTCATGAGAAGAGCTTACGCCTGCCGTTTGTTCGGCGTCAGCCTCCACGGTTATTATGACCGCCTGATGAAAGCGCTCGCCCTTTTTAACGGGTGCGGGGAACGGCAGTCTCAGCGGCGTACAGTATGTTTTGAACGACGCGTCGGTCCAGTTGCGCTGGTCCTCCATTTCAAACACATCGCCTTCAAAGGCCACCTTGACGGCCATGCCTTCAAAAGGAAAATGCGCAATGGATTTAATATCTATGAATGGCTGATTCGGAGCGATTTCTTCAGGGAAAACGCCTCTTTCCGCCGGACTTTCAAGATGTTCCACTTCACATTCAACGCCGCCGCAGGCCGCCGGATGCAGCACGCAGAAGCCGATGCGGTTCCTCATAAAATCCGAGTCTGCCAAACCGTCGAAAGAGAAAGCAACAGATTGACCGCGTCCGGTGATATGGCCTTCCCACATAAACCGTATCTCGTCCTTCTCATGCAATGCAGTGAAGGAAATATCGAATTCTCCCGCAGCTTCTTCGGCCGCAAAGTTCTCTATGCGGTAGGGAATGGTGCCCCAGTTACAATCCCGAAGGGCAAAATAGACTTCGTCAATGACCCTTTTCCCACCGACGGAAATGTTGGCGATCCGCCCGGAGATATAATCCAGCGTCAAAGATCCTGTCTGGAAACGACGCGGGGCCTGCTGAACGGAATCTGTTCCGATCCATTCATTTTTTGCAATTTCACTGATGTCCATATGACGTTTATCACTCCAAACCAATAGTATGATTATTTTGAGTTTATTAAATACCTGAGCCTCAGTCAGCTAGATTGTATATTTGCGGACAAGCTCCTTCAGATATCTTGCCGTTACCCGCGCGCACTCGTCGGCATTCTCAGCGCGCACCAGCCCCTCGGACAGGTACCCGTCGTAACCGATGGCGTGCAGCAGCTGAATCAGCGCCGGAAAGTCTATTTCACCGTGGGAAAAACCGGCG
>DLFX01000326.1 GCA_002482405.1 Firmicutes bacterium UBA7709
TGCTCGACATTTTGAGCAATGGGACCTCTAAGTATCGGTGAACCCAGCGGATCAGGCAACAGGAAGCTATGTCACTCAGGCTGCTTGCAGCCGCCGAAGGGGACTCCTCAAAGGTTCCTGCAGGTACAAAAAAAGTGGCTAACGCCACTTTTTTAATAAACTATTCTAATCCTGGACCCGTTGTCTTTCCATTAATAAACTCTTCTGACCTCGAATCCGTTGTCTTCCAACGACTCCATGATCCGCTTGATATGATTGTGGCCGTTGGTTTCCACGGTCACCTCCAGGACGACTTTATTGGAATACCTGTCGATTGCCTTGAACTGATTGTGAACCAGCTCGATGACGTTGGCTCCGAGGTCAGCCAGGGTTTGGGCGACCTTTACCAGCTGTCCGGGTTTATCAGGAAGCTCGACGGAGAAACACATGATCCTTCCGCGGCTGATCAGACCCTGGTTGATGATTGAGGATATGGTCACCACGTCGATATTGCCCCCGCTGATCAGGCAGACGATATTTTTTCCGGGCTTTGCCCTTTTTCTGACGCCCGCGAGGGGAACGACTCCTGCCGTCTCAGCAATCATCTTATGCTTTTCCAAAAGCAGCAGCACCGCTTCCATGATATCTTTTTCCGAAACTGTTATGATCTCGTCCACATATTTTTGTGCGATGGCGAAGGTCAGATTTCCAGGCTGTTTTACGGCAACGCCTTCCGCGCTTGTTTTCACGGAACCCAGCCGGATCACCTGCCCTTCGTCTATGGAGATCTTCATCGACATGGCGCCTACGGGAACGACTCCGATGACCTTTACCTCGGGCTTCAGGGATTTGATTGCCAGCGCAATTCCGCTGATCAGTCCGCCTCCGCCGATGGGTACGAGGATTTCATCCACATCCTCAAGCTCTTCCAGGATTTCAAGGCCGATGGTACCCTGTCCGCAAATCACGTCATAGTCGTCAAAGGCGTGGACGAAGGTAAGACCCTTTTCATTGGAAAGCTCCAGAGCCTTGCTGTAAGCCTCGTCATAGACGTCGCCGTGAATTACCACTTCCGAGCCGTACTCCTTTGTGGCGTCGATTTTGAGGAGCGGTGTGACGTTGGGCATTACGATGGTAGAGCTTACGCCGCGGCGCTGCGCGGAAAACGCTACTCCCTGGGCATGGTTGCCTGCGGAAGAGCAGATAATCCCGTTTTTGCATTCCTCGTCGGTAAGGTTTGCAATTTTATTGTAAGCGCCTCTGATTTTGAAAGAGCCGGTGGTTTGGAAATTTTCCGGCTTGAGATATATTTTACATTCGTTTTCCTTGCTGAAAAAATCGCTGTAAATCAGAGGAGTTTCCTTGATAACGCCTTTTAAGTTCTCGTGTGCTTTTTTGATATTTTCTCCATGGTCGAGTCCAAGATAATGTTTCACCTGATCTGTATTCATGAAATTCCTCCTTTGCGCACCTATCCACGTTTTCGAAGAAAACGTCCGGAAGGTGCCATACAGGAATTGCCCAGCTTAAGCTGGCATGCAATTCTTCAGTTATCTGGTTTGTCTGGCAGCCGGCTCCGGCTCCCATGTTTATTTCATTTGTTTTGTCAAGAATATTATTACTAGTGTAAAACTTTCAGGAGCTCCCGTCAACAAAAAAGAATCGGACGCGCCGTATCCGATTCACATTAATTAATATGGAAGATAATCAAAATCAAGGCTTGTATTCGATTTTGTCCTCGTTGATGCAGTTAGCTAAAGATATCTCGACAAACTGATTAAGCGACATGTTGAGTTGAGCGGCCTTTAACGCAATTGCCTTATGAAGTTCGGGGTCAATTCGGACATTGAATTGTCCTTTATATGCTTTTTCGGGGACTTTTTGAAGCTTTTCACACATGGCCAGATATTCATCCACAGATTCATGAAATGCATGTTTTAATTCTTCAACGCTGTCCCCCTCAAAGGTGACAAGGTCATTTATGCCGTGGATCGTACCATAAAACACTTCATCCTCGGCGCTGTAAGATATTTTTCCAGTATAGCCTTTATACTCCATGCAGTTTTCCATCTATATCTCTCCGTTCGCTTTTAGGGTTTTTATCAATTTATCAATTAAGTATAATTTTAAAACATTATCAGGATGGGGCTTATGCAATATGATAATTTTTTTCGTTTCATGATGATAGAAAGAAACTCTGGACCCTGAAGTCCTCCCTTTATTGTCTTCCAAATAACCCAGTTTATTTAATAAAGCCTTCGCTTCTTCATAAGTGAAATCTTTTGGGCGTTTAAGCAGTCTTTTGATCAGTTTTTCTTTTGTACTCATATTTCCCCATTTCGTAACTGAATTTCAGTTACATTATATGCTTTGGTAAGGAATGAGTCAATGGGTTTTGAAAATATAATTTATTAATTCATTTAAGAGATCATCTTAAATCGAAATAATCCAAGAAGAAGTCATACAGGCCTATGGCATTATGCGATTGAAAAAAGCGTCAAAATAAGATATATTATATCGAGGCAGACGGGTTCACCACGTCTTTAGGTGGCTGCTGCAACTGTGTTAGAACGAAAAAAAGAGGATATTTTATATGGATAATAGAAAATCATTTCATATCCAGACCTTCGGCTGCCAGATGAACGAACACGATTCGGAGACTCTGGCGGGTATGCTGGAGGAGCTTGGATATATTGAGAATACGAATAAAAAAGAGGCCGACGTGGCGATCATCAATACCTGCAGCGTCAGGGAAAATGCGGACAAGCGCTTCTTTGGGACTTTGGGCCAGCTGAAAAAGGCGAAAGAGGACCGGCCGGACATGGTGGTGGCGGTCTGCGGCTGCATGATGCAGCAGCAGCACATCATCGATACGCTGAAGGCCAAATACCCCTGGGTGGATCTGATCTTCGGCACCCATAACATCCACGAGTTTCCGAGGCTTCTCTCCAATGTGCAGAGCGAGCGGGACAAGGTGGTGGACGTCTGGGATGACGGCGGAGAGATCGTAGAAGGACTTCCTTCAAAGCGGGAATACCCCTTTAAGGCATATGTGAACATCATGTATGGATGCAATAATTTCTGCACCTACTGCATCGTCCCCTACACGCGGGGGCGGGAAAGAAGCAGGCGTCCGGAGGAAATCGCGGACGAAGTGAAAAAGTTGGCTGCATCCGGGGTGAAAGAGATCATGCTTCTGGGGCAGAATGTAAACTCCTACGGGACCGGCTGTGATTTCAACGTGGATTTTGCGGATCTGATCTATATGCTGAATGACATTGAGGGGCTGGAACGGATCCGCTTCATGACCTCCCATCCAAAAGACCTTTCGGATAAGCTGATCCGTGCATTTCAGGACTGCGATAAGCTGTGCAACAGCATTCATCTGCCGGTGCAGGCAGGGAGCACGGAAATCCTGAAGCGGATGAACCGCAGATATACAAAGGAAGATTACCTGCTGCTGATCCGGAAGCTGAGGGCCGCGGTCCCGGAAATCGCCATTACGACCGATTTCATCGTAGGCTTTCCCGGAGAGACGGAAGAGGATTTTGAGGACACACTGGATCTGGTGAGGCAGGTTCGCTTCGATTCGGCCTTCACCTTCCTGTATTCCATCAGAAAGGGAACCCCTGCGGAAAAATATACGGATCAGGTCCCGGAATCTGTGAAGCATGGGCGGTTCAACCGGCTTGTAGAGCTCCTCAACGGGATTTCCGCGGAGATCAACAAGGCCTGCGAGGGCAAGGTCTTTCCCGTCCTGGTGGAAGGACCCAGCAAAACCGATCCAAGGGCTTTCGCAGGTCGGACGGAATCGGGAAAGCTGGTCAATTTTAAGGGAAGCGCTGAACTGACCGGCCGGATCATTCCTGTCAAAATTACCGATGGTAAGACTTTTAGTCTCTCAGGAGAAATTTTGCCATAATCTGACGATAAAAAAAATATCAAAAAATTCAATTATTTGTGGAATAATATTGAAATGCCTGTTAAATAATGTTATTTTAAAAGGGTACCCCATGTTTTATATGATCAGTTGCAGGGGACAATCTCGATAATGTGTCGAAAACTGCCATCAAAGGGAAACTCATACGGAAAGGAAAACGCCATATGCCTTATATACTTCTGGGAAGCCTGGCTTTTCTTCTCTTTATGATCTATGACATCAACAGCATTACAGCGAAATACAGGCTGCTGCAAAGTGGATTTTTCCTTGGGTGCATTTTATTGACTGTGGCAACGGGCGGACTCCTGGCCGCCGCATGGACAAAAGCTGCATGGGGCACGGCACGGACGGCGATATTCGCCGCGCTTGCGGTCCTGTTTCTGCTTTTGCTGATTTACACGCTGTTTTTTGCGATTCCCTTTAAGGGAACTTACATAAAACCGGACAAGGAGCCTGAAACCTGTACGACCGGATTCTATGGCCTGTGCAGGCATCCCGGCGTCCTGTGGTTTATCGGTTTTTATTTCTCTCTCTGGCTCGCGTTTTCAGGAGCCTTACTGTTACTGGCTGCGATTCTTTTCAGCCTTTTGAACCTTTGCTACATTATCTTGCAGGACAGGGTGATCTTTATGAGGACCTTCGCCGACTACGGTGATTATAAAAAGGCGACGCCGTTTTTGATTCCGAATCGTCATAGCATAAAAAGCTGCTTTAGCAGAAGGAAGGGACAGCACAGTGAGATTTGAAGAAAAGCTGAAAAACTTGCAGCCTAAAGATATCTGGCAGGAGTATTGCGGTTTTTTGGATTTAAATATTGAAGAGTATATGCAGATACAAAACCGCTTGATGCTTGAACAGCTTTCACTGTGGAGCAATTCTGGACTGGGCAGGGCCCTTCTGGACGGAAAACAGCCCAAGACCATTGAAGAATTCCGAAGGATGATGCCTTTGACTACATATGGGGATTATGCCGATATTCTCCTGCAGAAGCAGGGGGACATGCTTCCCGACAAACCGATCATCTGGATACAGACCACATGGGAAGGCGGAAAGAACCCGGTCAAAGTAGCGCCATATACCAAGAGCATGCTCGATACATATAAAAACAACGTGCTTGCCTGCATGATCCTGTCCACCAGCACGGAAAAGGGGCAGTTTAACGTCAAGAGCGCCGATACCTTCCTGTATGGGCTGGCTCCGCTTCCCTTTGCCACCGGGCTTTTCCCTCTGGCGCTCAGCGAGGAACTCGACATCGAATTCCTGCCGCCGGTAAAGGAAGCGGTGCAGATGTCCTTTTCGGAGCGGAATAAAAAGGGATTTAAGCTGGGTTTGAAGAAGGGGATCGATTTTTTCTTCGGCCTGGGCAGCGTCGCCTATTTTGTCAGCCTCAGCCTGAGCGCGATGAGCGGCAGCAAACCGAAAAAAGACAGCGGAGAAGGCGGCGGGAAAAAAGGGTTCAAATATCCTCCCGATATGATGTTTAAGCTTATGCGGGCAAAATATCAATGCAAAAAAGAAAACCGTGAGCTGAAACCGAAAGACTTATTCAGGCTGAAAGGCTTTATGGTCGCGGGCACCGATAATGACTGCTATAAGAACGATCTGGAGGATTTATGGGGCATCCGGCCTATGGAGCTGTTCGCCGGAACGGAACCGTCCTGCATCGGCACGGAAATCTGGACCAGGGACGGCCTGTATTTTTTCCCGGATGCGTGCTTCTATGAATTTATCCCGGAGGATGAAATGAACAGGAGCATGGAGGACGCCGAATATCAGCCGAAAACTTATCTGATGGATGAAGTGATACCCAATGAAAAATATGAGCTGGTAATATCGGTTTTAAAGGGAGGCGCTTTCGTCCGGTACCGCGTCGGCGACGTCTATCGCTGTGTCGGATTGGAATGCAGTGCTGAAAATACGAAAATCCCGCGCTTTAAATATGTGGACAGGATTCCTACGGTTATCGATATCGGCGGATTTACGCGCATTTCCGAAAATTGCATCAGGGATGTGGTGGATCTTTCGGGTCTGGCTGTCCAGGGCTGGTTTGCCGTCAAGGAGTTCAACAAGCAGAACCGTCCGCTGCTGCATATGTNNATATGTACGTGGAAATGAAGAGGGAATCCCTGACGAGCAGCGCGGTGACAAGGGATATTTTACGGGAGCATCTGAGCGTCTATTTTAAATATGTGGATAACGACTATAAAGACCTGAAGCGCATCCTTGGGATGGATCCTCTTGAGATCACGATCCTGAAGTGCGGGACCTTTGAGGAATATGAGAGACTGACCGGAAAATCCGTTCGGGCGGTCAATCCCTCCCCGTATGAAATAATGGAACTTCTGAAGCTGCAGAACGAGGAATTTGAGATGAACAGGGGGTGGCATTTTTGATCGGTAACTTCATTACAGTACCAATCGCCGCTTTGATCTGCTATCTTTTTTTGCTGATCGCTTTCATGGCTGCAAAAAAGACGAAGCTTATCAACTCGTTCCTTATTGTGCTGAGCGCCTTGATCCTGTGGACCGGGGGTTCTTTCTGCATGAGACTGCAGCTTTGGCCGTACATAAAATTCTGGTACGATGTGTCTATCGTCGGTTTGACGCTGCTTCCCTTTGCTTTTTTCAATTTTGTGGAAGAGTTTGTGGGCGGCAGGGACAGCCTCGCAAAGAAATTATGGCTTCTTCTTGTTGTTGTACTCAACGCAGTGAATATTACGACAGGCGCGCTGCTGGCCAATCCGGTGCTGACAGCCGCCGATGGAAAACTCAAATTTGTCTACCATCCGACTTGGACGGTGTTCATACTTTTTGGAGCCTGTGTTCTTATCGTCGTTCATATGCTCTATGTTCTTGTGAACAGCAGCAAGCAGAACGAGCTGATCAGGAAGCAGTTTGCCCCTATCGTCATTGGGATCATGATCTTGCTTACGGGCCATCTTTTCATCATGTTTTCGATCTTCCGCGGTTTTCCCACGGATATCCTTGCAGGAGTGATAAACGCATTTTTCATGTTTTACGCGCTGTATAAAAGAAGGCTGTTCAAAGCCACTCTGCTGGTTTCCCGGGGGGTATGCTACTTCGTTACGCTGGGTCTTGCCATTTTGATCTTCTCCAACGCGATCAATCCTATGGAAAAGTTTATCATGACCTATTTCCCGAAATTTGCCGAGTATCAGGTTTTGATCATCGCCCTGCTGTTCACCCTTGCGATTTTACTGATCTATTACGCCATCAAGAAGTTTATCGACCGCGTCTTTATCAAGGAAGAGATATTAAGGGCGGAGAGCCTGAAAAGATTCAGCGGCTCCGTTTCAAAGAGCCTGCAGATCGATGAGATCCTGGAAGAGCTTGTGAGCGTGATTCAGGATACCATCGGCGCGAAGCGGGTATATGTCTGTGTGGCGGACAGCAGCACCGGAGAATATACCATCGCCCACAGCACAAGCCCTCTGGGGTTTACGACCTTCTCCATTCATGAGGACAATCCGCTGGTTATGTGGTTTAAAGAACACGGCGAGTGCCTGCTGATGAAGGACTTTAAGCGGACCATGGCGTATAAATCCATGTGGGAGGTGGAGAAAAACCAGATTGCGGCGCTTGATATCGAGTGTATGGCTCCTCTGAAGGATGAGGATCAGCTCATCGGGATCGTTCTTCTTTCCAGCAAGGAAAAAAGCGGCGGATTTACCTATGACGACGTAAATTTTCTCGCTTCGGTGGATTCCATCGGGTCCATCGCGGTGAAAAACTCCAAGCTGTATGAGAAGGTATATTATGAAGCGCGCACCGACGAGCTGACAGGACTCCTGAACCGGAAATACTTCTATGAAACGATTCAGGAAGAATACATGAAAAACAAGAACCATTCCCTTGCCCTGGTAATACTGAATATCGACGATTTCAAGCTGTACAATCAGCTATATGGAAACAAGGAGGGGGACATCGCTCTCCAGAGAGTCGCCCAGATCATACGGGCCACCGTCGGCGATAACGGCTAAGTGGCGCGCTACGGCGGAAAGGAATTCGCCATCATCCTTCCGATGTATGACATATTGGCCGCAAAGACACTGGCTGAAAACATCCGCAAGCAGATACTGAATATGAACAAGCGGGCAAAGGATTATACGCTGAAGGCGCTGACTGTGAGCGGCGGCATCTGTGCAATCCCGCATTCGGCCGGCACGGTCAAGCAGCTCATAGATAACGCGGATATGGCGGTCTACCACGCGAAGAGGAAGGGCAAGAATTTGATCCTTGCCTATTCCGTTGAAAAGAAGGAACTTGGCAGTCAGCGAGAGGGTGGAGACGAGGAGAAGAAGGCGGATATTTATGCGGAATATGCTCCGACGATCTATGCCTTGACCGCCGCTATCGACGCTAAGGATCATTATACCTTCAACCACTCCAAGCGGGTCGCGTATTATGCTACGAAGCTCGCCTATGCCTACGGAATGGACGAGGATTTTGTCAGAATCATCAAGGAGGCGGCCCTGCTTCACGATATCGGTAAGATAGGAATTTCCGAGCAGATATTGAACAAACCGGGAAGGCTGAGTGAAGAGGAATTCGAAGTGATCAAGAGCCATGTGGAAAACTCCATCGGTATCATCAGGCATCTGCCGTCACTGGATTATGTGATCCCTGCGGTTATCGGACATCATGAGCGCTATGACGGCAGGGGTTATCCGCGCCGCATTGCCAAAGAGGATNNATGCTGTGCATCGCAGACTCCTTCGACGCCATGATCTCCCAGCGGGCCTACAAGGAACCAGTTCCTGTGGAGGAGGCGCTGCGGCGTTTGGAGGCGGACGCCGGGCGTCAGTTCGACCCGGTGCTGGTCCCGATTTTCGTCCATCTGATACAAAACGGGCTGATCAATGTGGATGAGGAAGTGATTAAAGTATACGAAGAAGAGGCTTAAGCGAAAGTGCTTGCAAAATGTAAGCAAATATGCTTATAATAGATTAAAGAAGTGCTACCGATAGACGGTTAGCCACAGGGACAGTTAAAAAATAACCGCAATCCTAAGGCGTTGGTGCGGTTATTTTTTACGTTCCAGACTCAAAATTAAAACGATTAACGTGGCAAAGCCTATGGTAACCGTAAATTCTTCATATGTACTGATAAAAAACCACCTCCTTATTTATGCGATTGGGATTGAAACCCTCCTGCAGAAATAGCGGATGATGGTAACCGCCTACCGCGTCTATGGTAGCACTACTAAAAGTATACTAAAGTAAATTCACAAAATCAAGAAGAATATACATAAAATGTAAAAATAGAAAGCAAATAAAGTACTTGCAAAATAGAAGTAAGTATGCTTATAATAAATTTAAAGAGGTGCTACCGATAGACGGTTAGCCCAAGAATAACTTTAGGTTAAATAAACCGCATGTTTTCTAGGCACGGCGGTTTATTTCTTTTTTGTGACTGTATATGTAACAAACACAACTTCGACAATCAAAGCCAATAAGGTTATTGCTTCAGTTTTCTTTGGCGATTTTATCGGGAGGCTAGTATGAAAATTTAGTAATAATGATATGCCTCCTCTAATATATTGTACCGACAATGAGTGGAATGAAAATCGGAGGAGGTTATAAAATTGGAAAGCCTAAATATATATGAAAGCATAGCTGAGAGAACTCAGGGTGACATTTACGTCGGGGTCGTAGGGCCGGTAAGAACGGGAAAATCTACCTTCATTAAGCGTTTTATGGATCTGCTTGTCATACCCAACGTTACGAATACATATGTGAAGGAGAGGGTAATCGACGAGCTGCCACAGAGCGGAGCGGGGCGGACCATAACGACCACCGAACCTAAATTCGT
>DLFX01000374.1:0-4293 GCA_002482405.1 Firmicutes bacterium UBA7709
CTGTAAATTAAATGATGACTTTGCTCCCATTGCGGAAAAGATGAAGGAAGCGGCCGCCATTGTGCTCGGCGCTCCCTGTTACTATGATTTCGTCAATGCAAAGACTCATGCGCTGATTGAAAGGTCTGCCTACAGCTTTCATCATAACAGCGTATATGTTTTAGGCGGGAAACCATGCATTACGGTCAGCACCCGCTGGGTGCGCGACAAGAAAAACATGGAGGGAGATGCCACAAAGGATTATATGCAGTGGGCGTTTGCCTTTGCAAACCGTATGGAATCAATCGGTCACGTAACTGCCCACGGATATGGCTGCTGCTATCTGTGCGGCTTTGGACACAATTGCGGGGCGGGGAATGCAATGACCGAGAAAAGCCAGAGAATCGGCGGGTTTGAAGAGGAAGATCTGCCGCCTGATTTTCCAGTGCAGACGGATACGCTGGATCAGATCGATGATATTGTAAAGTTATTAAAAGGCAAAATAACATAACATCAACTGCTGTAAAATTTGCATCAGTTGTACTGAGACAGAGGAAGGATTNNCAGTATCCCAACATATTATTAATATTTTGTTTAGCCATGTCAATCATAGCATTATTAGTCTCTCTCAAACCCTATTGGAGTTCTATGATGAAAGCTCCTTTCAGAACATTAAACAATGTCCGTAATAGTTACTATCGAAAAAAGTATAATAAATATTACGACGAATACAAGTTACTTGATATAGAACAACTTGATTTTAAAAAGGCCACTCTTAAATTTAACGTATTTTTTTCATCAGGGCTTTCAATGCTTGTCGCATTCTTTATTCTTGCTGTAACAGTTATAATCACTTATAAGATTGCTGGAGATTCGTTGTATATTCAAATAGCAAGTAGTGAAATTTCTAAAACGGACCTTCAGACAAGACATGCGTTAATGGAAACCGTAAATGATGAATATAATAATGCAATTGTTTTTTTACTGCCTATGTGTGGAATTGTTATGGCTTCAACCATACTTGTCCAAAAAGGATATGCAGAAAATGAGTTCCGGTTGTCAATTCTTAATGATATAAGGGAAAGAAAAATAAGGGAAGAAGAACGTTTGGCGAAAATATCCGAATCAGTATCAATTCTTTAAAANNGAAGCATATATTTAGAGATATTAATCCAACAATAGAAAAGAAGGTGTTTGTATGAAAGAGACATTGCAGGACTTAAAAACAAGGAGGAGCTGCCGGAGTTATAAACCGGAACAGATCTCAGACCAGGAGCTGGATCAAATCCTGGAAGCGGGAACCTGGGCGCCGTCGGGGATGGGAGCACAAAGCCCGGTCATAGTGGTGATTCAGGATAAAGAGACCATTCAAAGGCTCTCCCGGATGAATGCGGAGGTTGCGGGCCAGCCCGGCAGCGATCCGTTTTACGGCGCTCCCACCGTATTGGTCGTCCTGGCGGATAAAAGTGTTAGAACATATCTGCAGGATGGGAGTCTGGTCATGGGCAACCTGCTGAATGCCGCTCACGCAATAGGCGTAAGCTCCTGCTGGGTTCACAGGGCAAAAGAGGAATTTGAAAGCGAAGAGGGAAAGGAGTTTCTGAAAAAGTGGGGCATCGAAGGAAACTACGAGGGGATAAGCCACTGCATCTTGGGTTACGCGGTGAAGGAAGAGGAAGCAAAGCCAAGAAAAGCGGACTATATTTACAGGGTATAGCGCCATGACAGAAGTCGTAGCAGCCCTGATTTGGGACGGTCATAAATTTATGATCTGCCAGCGCCCCGCAAACAAGACGCGCCCTTTGCTGTGGGAGTTTGTCGGCGGCAAGGTGGAGCCGGGTGAAACTCCGGAACAAGCCCTGGTCCGCGAGTGCCGGGAAGAGCTGGCAGTCGCCGTTTCCGTAGGAGGCGTGTTTATGAATGTGGTGCACTCATATCCCGATATGACCGTTCACCTGACCTTATATAACGCGGTAATTTCGGAAGGGACGCCGCGTTTGCTGGAGCACAATGATATTCGCTGGATTCCCGTTGAAGATATCCCTGAATATGAATTCTGCCCGGCGGATGAAGATATCCTTGCGAAATTACAAAAAAAGAGCCCGGGGCACATGGGAAGTGTGAAAGGTGTGGAATGAGATGAAAAAGAAGTTAGCGATTTTATTGGTATTGCTCTTGGCCGTCGGGCTTGTGGGCTGCGGCGGCGAATCTCCGGAACAGGCCGTAAAAAGCGCATTTGACGCGATAAAGAAAAGTGACAGCACGACCGCGTCAAAATACATTAACTATGACGAACTTCTGAAAGCAGGAGAATCCAGTGAAGAGAAGTCAACCTCCGAGCCGGATGAGCAGGCCGGAAAGATGGCTGAATCAATCCTGAAGCATTTCGATTATAAAATTATTTCTTCTTCCCAGGATGGCGATTCGGCAACTGTCAAGGCGGAGATAACAAATATTGATATGAAAACAATCATGGCGGATTTCATTTCGGAGGCGTTTGCCCTTGCCTTTTCCGGTTTGGATGAAGAGACCATGGACCTTCAGATGAAAAACAAGTTCGACGAGCTCGTCGACCGCCCAGACAATAAAACCGTCACCAAAACGGTGGATATCAAGCTTACCAAAAGTGAAAGCAGTTGGAAAATAGACATGAGCAATGAAACCACCGATGCGATATTCGGAGGAATGCTCAGCGCAGCCGAAGACTTGAATTCTTCCTTTGGAGGGGCTTCGAATTCGGATTCGGATTCGGATGAGCTTGTTGAAATCGACAATTGGCTGACCGACGATATTTGGAATAAGGGCTTTTGCGATATCAGCTGGTATGCTTCCAGCGGAACGGGCAGCACGGGTGAAACCCTCGATATAGACTTTACCTTGTCTCAGCTCGATGCGGCTATGGAGAAAAAAGCGGAATATGACGCATATATCAACGGTCTGGGCGATGACTTTTCGCATATTAAAGACGTGTGGAAAAAGCTGTCGCCGGAGATAGATGCTCTATATGCGCAAGTTAAAAACAATAAGCCCGTTGCAAACGATTCGTCGACGGGCATTGATGCCGGAAAATTTAATCAATATGAAGAAGCATTTTCAGATGCGCTGTATGATATCGATTGACTATTGCGGCTGGGGTTGCGGTTGCGGCTGCTGTTCCTGTTCCTGTTCCTGCTGTTGTTGCGGTTCATGAAACATATAGTTCAGCAGGCCGTCGGCAAAGTACTCGCTCATGTTTTCCGACTGGTCCATCAGCCGGCTGAAGATATCCAGATTTCTGGCGTAATCCTGTGTCAAAAACGTGGTGGATTCATCGATACTGTTGCGGACGTTGTTGTATATCCTGGTCTTCCATTCCGTTTCATCCCAGTAAGGGTTGAGGGAGGCGATCGCGGTCGCCCTGTCGTTGGCATTCTGATACAGCAGCCTGGTAATCCGGTCGGCTTCTTCCGTGTTGCCGGCCTTCTGGGCCGTGATCAGTGAATCGATCAGACCGATATACGCCGTCAATCTCAGCCGCAGCAGTTCCGTTTCGGCGTCCTCTCCGAAAAAACTGTNNTTCAGATTATTGATGAAATCGGCAATGACCTGCTGCAAGCGGGCATAAACCTCATCCTCGTCTCCGACGTCCCGGTACCTGCTCAGCATAAACGCCCGGGTCCAGTTGTTCAGATCAAACCAAAACATCCGGATATCATAGATCAGGTTTATCTGTTCATAGGTGAGGCACCTTTCATCGGGGGAAATATTTTCATTCTGTGCGCCGGATGTGATATAGTCAAACCACGCCTGGGCAAAGACGTCGCCCATGGTGTTGGAAAGGGCCGCGAGACGGTCGAAATATTCGATATCCATCCTGTAATCTTTTGATGCGTATAAATTTGCTTCTTCCATGGTATATTCCAGATACCTTATCAGCAGATCCCGCCATTCCGCTTCGTTAAAATACGGGTTGATGGACGCCAGAAACTCCGCCCTTTCATTGGCATTCGCCACTAAACTATCTATATTCCGCCGGATCGCGTCCGCGTCGTTTTCAATTTGAGATGAGATGAGCTCGCGCAATCCGATGGAGAACTGGTTCAGCAGACGGGAGTATTGCTCAGCGGTGCCACGGCTGAAAACGACCCTCAGCAAATCCCCGAAATTCAGGTTTTCAAGATATAGGCGGTCAAAAGCGACCTCTGCCGTTCCGATCCCTAAATATCTGCTGATGATATAGGTTCTGGTCCAGATCGTCAGCCGCCTCCAGAAGATGCGCATATTAAAGATCAGATTCATCTGACTGAGCGTGATGCATTGGTCGTTAAATTTGTT
>DLFX01000374.1:4303-5897 GCA_002482405.1 Firmicutes bacterium UBA7709
ATCTGTGGAGTCGGATTGTCAACATCCGCAGCAGGATTGCCGATGTCCACAAACGGCAGATTTAAAAACTGGGTGATGGCCAGGACCAGACTCTTTGCGATAGTATTGATATTTTCCTTCATCCACATTTCATCCTCAGGATTTCCCCGATAGCCCACCTCGACGAAAACCGCCGGGAAATTGGGGTTTCGCAGCTCCCTGGTATCGGCGCGGACGATTCTGACGAGATCCGGGTAAGGGTAGATATCCTTTAAGTTCTCCGCGATGTAAAATGCGGCCCTTTCCCCGCCGACAGGGGTGTAGGCATAGTGAAACACATTCAGGCCTTGCAGCGGAGGTTCGGTTCCTTCCGGTGAATACCCGGAATGAAGCGCCAGATACAGGTTATAATTTCCCTCGTTGGCCTTAGCGATTATCTCATCCAGAGAATCCTCAGGATTGTTTCTCGAAAATTCGAAGCCGTTGGCCCTCAGATAGGGGATCATGGCGTCGACGATAAGATTCATGTAATATTCCTCATTGCCGCCGGTTATATATTCATTCATCTCGGTGGAAGGGCTTAAATAAACTGCAGGCACGAAAAAAACCTCCTTTTTCAGAGTATTGTTGTTATATTCATGTATATTCGTAGTAAAAATGGATTATACCGCCGCGTTCAGCTGGCTATGGACCATGACGCCGTTTTCTGATATGATGACCTAAAGAAGGGATTGGATAGGAATATGAGAAGGTATAAGAGAAGGTCGGTATTTGGGAAAGTACTGTTATTTTTTGTCGTGGCGGCGCTTTCCTCCGCGTTTTATATCTACAGGGCAGGACATGACCATGCAGACATGAAAACGGATGAACCGGATTCGGGGAAGACTGTTTCGGAGCAGGCGGATCTGACGCCGGAGTTTATGATTTCAGGACAGTCCCTTACCCAGCCTCAACAGTCCGGAGCCGCCCAGACACAGTCGGGGGATGCCCAGGCCCAGCCCATCAAGGTTACCCAGGGGCAGCTGTTGGAGGTCACGGTTCTTCACGCCGGCGATCCGTCGGATATCATTTTCGAACAATCCATTTACGACAAATTTCAGTGGTATAAAGAGGACGGTTTTCTCAGGGGCTACCTGCCCACGAATTACAATGTGAAGCCCGGCGTGTATCAGATCAGGTACGGCATTAAAAGCCAGGGGACAGAATTTACCCGGGAGATCGAACTCGAGGCGTATGATTACAACATTCAATACCTGACCGTTAACTCCAAGACGGAAAAGGAGACGAGAAGTGACGCCGCCTATGCGGAGTACGGGAAGTATTACACCCCTGTAAGAGAGCAGTCGGAGCCGTCCAGATATTATACGGAAAGCTTTATCCTGCCGGTGAAGGGGCGCCTGACCACGGAGTTTGGCGAGACCCGCTACGTCAACAATCAGCCGACTTCCTACCGGCATCTCGGCTTGGATATCGCCGCGCCGGAAGGAACCGAAGTAAAGGCCGCGAACCGGGGCAAGGTGGTTCTTGCAAGGATGCTGACCCTCACGGGAAATACCGTCATGATCGACCATGGAGAGGGTCTGTTCAGCATCTATCACCACATGCGGGACATTTC
>DLFX01000252.1:0-2053 GCA_002482405.1 Firmicutes bacterium UBA7709
GTCTGCGCCCTCCTTGGTCGAAAAACTGCCGAACTGCACGCAGAACGGCCCCGCGCCCGCCGCGGCAACACCGTTGTTTACGACGGTATTTCCTTTATTTGGATCGGTGTTTTCTTTATTTGCGTCAGTGTTTCCCTTATCCCCGGCATCGTTGGTCAGGTTCTGCTGATCTATGATCACGCTGGGGGTGTCCGGCAGGACGTCAACGCCCGAGCCCGTTACGGTTTCATCAACACCGGACTGTTTTCCCGACTCCGCAGCCTTATCATTCCCCAGCAGATACGGAAAAATGATATATTTTGTCCCGGCATAGCCAGCGGCAATTGCCAGAATAATGACGATGATAAAAATGGAAAAGCCCGTCCTTGAGTCCCTTCTGGGATGGCGATTACGTCTTTTCATATGCTCCCTCTTTTCTCTCAGCAAGTTTTGGGATAAACCCTCTTTATTGCTATGTTTATTATGAGGAAGCCAAAATTATGACCTATACTTTCGGACGACGCCTCAGATAAAAGCCGATGACCAGCGTCAGAATATAGTCGTAGGCAAGGAAAAAAACCTGCGCGCCGATCAGGATCAATGGCAGCGAAACGTCGGGGAGCTTTATCGCGCCTGTGAACAGCGCCCCGAAACCGAGATAGCCAAGGGCGAACATCAGGTTAAAGAACGCCAGTTTCAATATGATTTCCACAGGCTGGGCCAGCTTCTTGAAATTTTCGATGTAGTATTTGACGACAGCGTAACATCCGAAGAAAATCCCATAAGGAATCAGACCGCCTTTATTTGGAACAAGGATGAAGGCCAGCAATATCGAGGCAAAATAAAATAGCCATCCCATGCTTATCTTGAATTCGATGACGATGATCGCCACATAAACAGAGCACAGCGCATATAGCGTCAGTTCGATGCCCGGTATCAAGGTGGCGCAGAACAGAGTGACGATGGATAACGCCAGCAATACGCCGCCCAGAGCAATTTTTTTCACATTGTTATCTCTCAATTGTTATGATTCTCCCTTACCGCCGTACAGAATTTTGCCGCCGCATAGCTCCCATGCGGCAGTCCGGAATTTCTAAAAACAGTTGCACAGGGCGTCGGCGCAGCAATAGCACTGCATCAGCTTGCACAGTTCGTCGTTGGAGGTGTATCCCCTGCCATAGGACTGTGTCCTGTATCCGGCTCCCGATGCCATTATACTGTTTATAGCATTCCGATATTCCATGTTGGAAGGATCCATGGAAATTGCAGTCTGCACATTGTTCACCGCTTCGTCGTACCAGCCTTTTCGGAGGGAAATCATCCCGTACAGGAAAAACCATTCTGCATTCCTGGCCTTGATCCGGCTAAGAGAGGCTTCGGCCCCCGGCAGATTGCCCCTGTCGATCATCCTTCTGATTTCCGCAAATTCCGGGCTTTGACGACCGCCATGACCGCCGCTGTCAGAATAGCCGGCGCCGCCCGAGTGACTCTGATAACCCGCGCCTCCGCCATTTTTCGTCAAATATTCATAAGCCTCATTGATTTCCTGAAGCTTTTCCTCCGCTAAATCCTGCAAGGGGTTGTCCTGATATTTGTCGGGGTGATACTTCTTCACCTGCTCCCGGTAAGCCGCCTTGATTTCTTCCTGGCTTGCCCCTTCTTTTATTCCAAGCACTTCATATGGGTTCTGCATCTTGCTCTGTTCCTTTCGTTACCTCTTCCGTTTTTCTCATGAGGCCAAAATATAATATATTCTCAATCAATCCCTGATTCTTTTCAAACTTTAACTGGCCGCAGCACTTTGCGATTTCGGCGAGATACAATACCAGGTTCCTCTCTACCCGTTCCCGTATCCGATCCTTAAACTCCCTTACTTCTTCCCGCTGAGGGTCGAATTCAAACTGGAAAAGCAGGGGATTAAATGATTTTTTTTTCACATTCTCTTCGATATCGTCAAAAGCGTCGATGAGGTAGATCCATTTTCCGAGGTGATAGCCGATCCTCCTGAATATCTGCGGCAAGTCCCCATTCTCCGACGGTTCTTTCCCATCCGTTTCTTTGCCTTCCCTGTGCA
>DLFX01000252.1:2075-4773 GCA_002482405.1 Firmicutes bacterium UBA7709
ATGGGCAGTTTTCTTTTTCCAGGAGGGACAGTTCCTCCAGACGGTCTCTGACGTAAGCGCACTTTTCCGGCGCCGTTTCCATCAGCTTTTTATAGGTTCCCTTCATCAGAGCGACGCCCAACGCGGCTTTTTTGCTTCCCTCGTCCTGGAAGTCGTCCTTCAGCTTGTAATAGGCTAAAAGGAGCAGAATATCCGCCGCATAATCAATCTCCGGACTGTCGTACAGGATCGTCCTCTTTTTTTCAGGATGAATGACGCACCGTTCGACTTTAATATGCTCTTTTTCAGGGCTGATGCCAGCCAGCAGGATCGCCAGAAATACCGAATCATAGTTCAGCGTCAGCCGGGGCAGCTGCCCGTACCGGCTGCCGATTGATTTGCAGATCCCGCAGTAATATCCGCCGTATATTTCNNCTTCCCTGATTTTAAGTTCCGGCTTGTCCGGTTTCACATAGCCCAGCATGGATTCCTTCCCAGTGTTAAAAACAGCACATAAGTGCTGTTTTTAGGCTTTTCGCAAATTCACATTCACACTATTTAAACTGTTTTTTATAATGATCTATCAAGCAGTATGCAAGGCTCATGTCGATACTATACATGCCCGTCAGCACTCCGTTGAAGATCCACTGCTTTTTCGTCATCTGTCTGCACACATTGACGGGGTTAAGGGACTTTTCGTCCTTTGGAACTTTTCTTCCTAAAAAAGCATTTCCAACCATCGCGATTCCCAGATAAAAGCAGCTGACCGATACGGCATGCTTCTTATAGTTCCAGTTCTCAAGAAATCTTTTCATTCCTGATTCCTCCTCAGTGCTTGATATTGTAAAATGGCTTATTTTATTATACTTTATCTTACCCTCGTTTGGCAAGATACTTGTCAAATGGAGGTGTTTTCATTGAAAAGAAAAAAATATGGATATATTTCAGACAATTCTTGATTTTTAAAAAAATTAGTGGACAGATGGCTGAAATGCTTATATAATAACAAATGAGATATTTAAAATTGGTCAATGGCCCGATCATCTTTTTGGGAAATCGTCTCCATCATCATTTTAAATATTTAAAAATTTTAATTTTTTTTAAAAAATCTGGAGGAAAAACATGGAAGACAGAACACTCGTGTGTCAAGACTGCGGTAAGGATTTCGTATTCACAGTAGGGGAACAGGAATTCTATAAGGAAAAGGGTTTTGATAACGAACCAAAAAGATGTAAGGAATGCAGAGACAAGAAGAAGAACGAGAGAAGACAGTTCAGAAACGACAGATAATCTGCAAAGAATATCTCACACCAAGCATCTATAAAAACGCCGGGCGCAAGCCCGGCTTTTTATTACGCGTTTACGCACCCAACCTCTTTCCATGCTCAATCATACGCATCGCCCCGCATGATCCGTTTCCGTATACCGGAGAAGGGCTTATTTCGGCCTTCACTTTCATGCTCCTGCTCGGCCTCCTTCCTTTCTTCAGCTCTGAAATCAGCGGAATGCCAGTAGATGTAGCTCACCTCCCTCTGCACCGTCCCAAGGAATGCGATCATCCCGTCGAGTCCCGNNCTTTCATTTTTTTTAAATACTGGTCAACCTCCGCGCTGCTGTACAGCGCGCTCATTTTATCAAGGAGGAATATGATCCGGTTTTGAAGCGGCGCCTCCGAGTTTTCGTTCGGATAAAATGCGAGGGATGCCCGGCCGCAGTTCGCGTCAATAAAGATCAAATCCGGGTGAATGGTGACCCTCTCCGGAAAAATCAGATACAGTTCCATCCCTTTCAAACATTTCAGTATGTCCGACAGCATTTCAAGAGCGCCGGAAACCAGATTTTGATTTTCTATTGACGCTTGATTATCTGAGAGCTGACGTCTGATATGGTCCGCAATTTGAAGATGTCCTGTAAAATCATAATATGCCTTTTCCGTTTCTCCCTCCGCAACGAAATGCATCGGAAGAGCATAAGGACAATCGCTGCCACAGATCATTCTTTTTTCATATTCCCGGATTCTTCCCTCCACATCCATACAGAATCTTCTTCTGCCGCCTGATTCTTCGATTTTCATTGTTTCCATTGTTCTGATCCTTTCTGCGTGGCCCGGGGCCGCCGTTTTTCTTTCTTAATGGCCGCCGCATTTTGAACACGGAGTATATCCTTTTCTGATGGCTTCTTCCCTTTCGATGGAGATTACATACTTGTCGACGATGGGGCAATCCCCCGTATGAAAGGACTGTCCGGTCCGGAAGCAATAGACCAGGCTTCCGTTTGGCAGACCGCGGGAATGACAGATGCTGCAGGGCTCATATTTCCGTCGGACCTGGTCTGTCATGATCATCTGTTTNNGAGGTGATGTACGTGCAGTTTTCACCGTGATACCTTCCGCCTGCCCTTGGAAAGATCCATACCAGATCGGAATCTTTTTCCTTCTCCATCTCTTCAAAGGGGAGCGGATCATAAGTTTCCTCCTTTCCCACAAAGCCTCTGCACATCAGGGATTCGGACACGGGAAGGGACTTGCGGAAAGGGATCGGCATTTTAATGTTCACATCATAATTGAGATCCATGGAGATCATATCCGACATCCCGTGGACAGAGTAGCGGTACAGGAACCGATCGATATCTACAGAGGAGACATTGCCCCCGTTTTCATCATAGATTCTCTCCTTTGTCTTCAGCTCAAACAAAGGCGCGCCAAGAGGATTTTTCCCCG
>DLFX01000343.1:0-215 GCA_002482405.1 Firmicutes bacterium UBA7709
TTGATATATTTATTCAGAGTCTCCTGCAGCGCAGCATCGGCATACAGGAACTGAGAAGAAATATTGTTCCGAATATCATTGATAAACTCCTCATCCTCGAGAATCATTAAATGGGCTTCAAAAATTTCCGCCTTCTCTTCTCCCAATTTTTCCCTGCATAATGCAATCAGGTCGGAAAGCTGATGTTTTGTCTGGATCAATGCTAAATTTAGAAT
>DLFX01000343.1:243-2011 GCA_002482405.1 Firmicutes bacterium UBA7709
CATGGATATCAACCGTAGCCTCTTCATACCTATATACTTTCCCAATCTCGATTCCCGGTGAGGCTGCAATTCCTTTTAACACATTCTCTCCTCCTTCTACCCTTCCAACGTCTCTTCATCGGCCGCAGCGATCAGCCGTTTTTCTCACCAAATTTTCCTTCGATCATTCCGGAAAGAANNCATCGACCGCTTCCTTTTCATCTTCCCCGTTTGCTATGATTTTTATCTTCGCACCCTGGTCCAGCCCGCTCGACAAAATGCTTATCATGCTTTTGGCATTGATCTGCTTTCCCTCTGACTCAATCAGAATATTCGATTTAAATTTTATCGCTTCCTTTACAAACAGTGCGGAAGGCCTTGCATGAAGCCCTTCCGAATTTAGAAGTATTACTTCTTTTTCCATGATCTTCTCCCCTTATCTTCAGACTTATATCATTGACAAATCTGTTCTGCATATCAAGTAATCCATCCAGATCGAGCGTTCGTCTTTTTTCACCGCTTTTTACTGCCAGCTCAATTATCCTTATGGTATTTCTTGCTTGTTGAGGCGTTACAGCAAGCGCTTCTTTTCCGGCAATAGCCCGGCATACATTTATGTATAAATCTCTGTAATCCCCTTTTTCGCTTATAATCTTACCTTTAATATTCAGACCATTAATATCAGTGCAAATCGTTCCGTATAATTCTTCGGGTTCTCTTCCCCAATCTTTCTTGTTAATAGGTGTAAAACCGCTTTTTAAGTCATCCTCCTGAACATCGGCGCCATAATTGACGAAGGAACCCTTTTCACCCAATAATATTAACCGAGGTAAAGTTGCGTTTACCAGCATACCCGCCTTAAGAGTGACCTTGAGTCTGTCATAATGTAAAATAACTTCAAAATTATCAACCGCTTTTGCCTCTCTTCTCTGTTTTCTCAAATCGGCGGTAATAGCGCAAGGTAAACCAAAAAAGCAGACTGCCTGATCAATCAAATGTGATCCCAAATCGTATAATAGTCCTGAACCGGGAAAATCCTCTTCCCGCCAAGCCTTATCCTTCATGTAATTTCGAAATCTATCCATATGTATTTCACACTCCGCAAGGGGACCGAGCAAGCCGCTGTCAACAACTTTCTTTGCCGTTTTAAAATCGCTTTCCCACCTGCGGTTATGATAAACGGTTAACACCGTGTTTTGCTTCTGTGCTAATTCGATCAGCTCATCCGCTTCATTTGCGGTTACCGTAAACGGCTTATCGACGATGACATGCTTTCCTGCCAGAATCGCTTTTTTGGCAAGGGAAAAGTGGCTTGTATTCGGCGTTGCGATAACGACTAACTCAATCGCGTCGTCCTTGAATATGTCCTCCGCGTCGGAAACCGGCATGACTTCCGGATACAATTTTTTGATCATGTCCGTGCGGTCAGGGTCGGCAGTACAGATCTTTTTTAAATTGATCTCTTGGACACTGCTGATGACCGGCGCATGAAATACCCTGCCTGCCATGCCGAAACCGATAATCGCCCCATTTATTGCATTCAATATTACAAGACCTCCCCCGATACAAAAGTATATCTGATTTTAAAAGAATCGTCCACCAGATTGAGGTCGGCGTCAAAGCCTTCCTTAACCCTGCCTTTATTAATTCTCATGTGTTCCGCGCAATTTGTGGAAGTCATTTTCACTGCGTCCGGAATTCCAACCCCTAGCTGTGTGATAAATGTTCTGAAATGATCTGACAGATCCCTTGTGCTTCCGGATAAAGTGCCGTCTTTTAAATAGATGCC
>DLFX01000343.1:2035-4964 GCA_002482405.1 Firmicutes bacterium UBA7709
ACATGGAATCGCTATCGGATACCGCTATGATCCGATCGGTCCCCTTTAATCGGATGAGCATTTCCATCGCTTCCAGGCTCACATGAATACCGTCCGCGATCAACTCGCAATAGACGCTGTCGTTGAGTACGGATGCTCCGATGACGCCGGGTTCCCTGTGATCAAACGGCCGCATCGCGTTGAACATATGGGTTGCATGGGTTACGCCGGCCTGTGTGGCCGCCCAGGCTTGCTGATAGGTTGCCATGGTATGTCCCATAGAGACGACGATACCTGCCTTGGAAAATTTACTTGCCGCCTCACAGGCGCCATCCCGTTCCGGAGCGAGTGTAATGATTCTGAGCAGATCAGATCCTTGGTCAATAAGAAGTTGAACCTCATCGGTCGTGGGCAATATCATTTTGCTCTCATTGATGGCGCCCTTTTTTTCCGGGTTTAAAAACGGCCCTTCGGCGTGGATCCCCAAAAAATGTGCTCCTTTATACTGGGTATTAAAAGCCTTTCTGTAATTTTCAAATATTTTAGCATATTCCTCATGATCCTCCGGTTCAACCGTCGCATAAAAACCCGTAATGCCCCTGCGCGCATATTCAACCGCCATGTGTTTTAAAGAGTCAGGACCGTCATCCGCGCGGTGCCCGTTAANNNGACAATCGATAAATCCCGGAATCAGATAAAGTCCCGAGGCGTCAATGATTTCCGCGTCCTTCGGCAGATCTTCTCCCAATCGGCCTATATATTGAATAATGCCGTCTTCTATGAGCACGTCGTCGTCTCTCGTTATTCTGCTTGCTGACGGAATTTTTGCATTCTTAATAATTTTTACATTTTGATTGCTGCCATGCATCATTTTTTCCTTCTTTCTGTTAAGCGGCCCGCCGCCGGTCCGAAGCCGGCGGCGGACAGCTGCTGACCTGCCTCTCTAAAAGCAGGGTCCGCTTTCATGGATTTTGATATCCCCGGCTTCTTTCCTCCAGCACCTGCTTATCAAAAGCCTGAATACTGGTACGGCCCATTTCAGCGGTATAGTCAGTTAATTCTTTTAAGGATACTGCGCTTTCTCTTTTGATGATCGCCTCCAGGACCATAGCCACGTTAACTCCGGTCAGAACAGATACATTATCGTACTTTCTGCACAGAAGCGCCGATGTTTTGAAAGGAGTTCCGCCTATCACGTCAGTGAATATCAGCGTACCCTCCTGAGAACTCTGGATGAGCTTTTCGAGTCTTCCTGAATATTCATCCAGATCCGAATAATCGAGTACGACCTTTTCCAGGTCGATTACATCGCCCATCATTAAGGTTATCACATCAATCATTCCGTTTGCAAATTCACCGTGCCCGGTGATTACCAGCTTAATCATTCTCTACCTGCTTTCCTAGAAAATACCGAGATATCTGGCAGCAATGCCAAACACTATGATGATGCCAAACAGATGTGTGGGTTTCAAGCCTTTCTTCAAAAGCCAGTACATCAGGAATGTGAATGCCAGCGGAATCATTTTGGGAAAGACCTGGTCAAGAACATCTGTCTGCAGATTGACCGCAACCTCGCCTGCATGTATTACAATGGCTGTGTCCATACTTATATAAGAAGCAATCAATGCGCCTACCACTGCTAAACCTACAATGGAAGCCAGCTTTGATATATCCTTGATTCTGGTTCTGAGCATGGTCATGGCATTCAGCCCTGTACGATAGCCGTAGCCGATTCCTCCGAACTGCAGGATGAAGTGCAATATATTAAATATAATAAAGAATATGATCGGGCCGATAAAGTTGCCCTGTATCGCAAGTGAGGCGCCTAGCCCCGCGCAAATTGGAAATATCGTCAGCCAAATCAGCGCGTCTCCGATTCCGGCCCCCGGACCCATCAATGCATATTTGACGCCCCGTATAGCCTCTCTGTCCTCATTGCGCTCTTCCATAGCGGCGATAATACCTGCTACAGGAGTTACAACGAGAGGATTTATATTGAAAAACTCCAGGTGATCCTTTAATGCAGCCTTTAATTTATCCGGATCATTTTTATATATTTTTCTTAATGCCGGCATCAGGATATATTCCCAGCCTCCGGCCTGCATTCTTTCATAGTTAAACGAACACTGCAGGAAGAATGCGCGGAATGCCATTTTAAATAAATCTTTTTTATCAAGTAACTTGCTTTTATCCTTAGATTCCATCTGTCACTGCCTCCTCTTCTTNNGCCTCCGTTGAAATAGGTATACATGGCCGCAATCACAGCCACAACGGCAACGCCGATAATGGATAGCTTGAAATAGGCTACCAATACAAATCCAAGGATCATAAAGTGCACCAGGTCCCTCTTGAGCATAATCCTGAGCAGGATCGCAAATCCAACGGCAGGCATCATGCCGCCGGCTGCCTGGAAACCTCCGAGTATGAAATCCGGGATGGATTCGATACCCTTCTGTGCAAGGTCCGCGCCCAAATAAAGCGGCAGGAAGNNAAGGCAAATAGAAAATAGAAAATAAATAAAGGGATCATTCCCGCAAGGTTCATCAGCTCTACCCCTTTCGTATTAAGGGATTCTGCATATCTGTCAGATCTGTGGATAAGCCAGGCGTTTCCGGTATATACCAGGTTAAGGGCCGCTTGAACCGCGATGGAAAACGGAACGGCAATACCGATTGCGACCTGTGCATCGACATTGGTCAGGATTGCAAAAGCGGTTCCCAGGATACCTCCGATTATGCTGTTGGGCGGCTGGGCGCCGCCTATGGGCATAACGCCTAAGAATACCAGTTCCAAAGTGCCCCCAACGATAAGTCCTTTAACCGGATCTCCAAGAATCAATCCAACGATAATGCCGGAAACGATCGGCCTGTGAAAGTGCAGCAATGTATCATCGCTGTCCAGGCCGGACAATCCCGCAAAAATAGAGATTAACAAAATTTGAAAGAACATC
>DLFX01000396.1 GCA_002482405.1 Firmicutes bacterium UBA7709
TCCAGGGTCCGCTGGGTTCCAGCACAGGCTGGCAGCTCCATAGGATATTAAATAATTTTATCCTTTCATTTCCTTTTACCGCATTGCAAAACGCATTATTGAAATCACCTGTCAGCGGGTCATTGTAAATACCGCTTTGATACCCGCTTCTCACGATGGCTTCCGTCCAACCCCGGATCCATTGNNCTTGAAAATGGGGTTCAACATCCGCAAATAATGGAGTCCCTCTTGGTATTCCGAGCCTTTGGGCATGCAGCACAGCACTATCGGCTGCGGCACGTCCTTGAAGATACCCTATCGCCTCGCGAAAGGCGTTATAGATTGGTAATATTTTTATTCTCTTGCTATGGATAAATAGGGCTTCCTGCTCTGTCAGCCCTTCCGAGAAGCCGGAGATTCTCTCCAGATACCTTCCCCAAAACCTGGGATATCCGAAATTGCGCGCTACGCATTGAAACAAATCTTCTGTTACATTTTGGGCGGAGTCAACTCCCCACTCGTAAATTAACACTGAAAACACCTCTCACGTACGTTATTTAGAGTTTATGGCGATGGGGTTAAGAGGCTGGAGCCGTGACAGAGTCAGGCTCCAGCCCTTTACTGTGCAGTCATTTTATATTTAAAGCTCTTTGAACACGCTTCCCCTGGCGTCTACCAGACCTGAGCCTTGATCGTTTTGAGAAGGGCCGGTGAGCGGCTTCGCGTTTTTCATCAGGAGCTTTTTTACTTCATCAGGTGTAAGCTTATCGTCCGATTCAAGCATTAACGCCGCAATACCTGCGCATATGGGAGTCGCCATGGAAGTACCGGAAAGCGAAATATAATCATTTCCGATCCGGGCGCTTGAGCGCTGCTTATCAAGAGTCGAATTCGGAGACCGGAGAGAAATGATATTTGCGCCCGAGGCAACGACATCGGGCTTTGTGAGGTCATCTATCGTCGGTCCCCTGCTGGAGAAATTCGCCACCTTATAGTCCTCAAAATTTGCGGAGCTCCTATCATCGATGGCGCCCACGGTGATCACCTTGGGATCGATGCCGGGGGAGGAAATGGTCTTGGCTTTTGGTCCTTCATTGCCTGCGGCGGCGCAGACGACGACACCGTGATTCCACGCCAGTTCTACAGCTTGACAGAGGGGATCGTCCGCAGCGGGCTGTGACGCCGTGGCTCCCAGGGACATGCTGATGACCCGGATCTTATAAAGGTCTCTGTTGTCGATGCACCATTGGACGCCCTGGATCACGGTGGAAAGAGAGCCGGATCCCTGGCCGTTTAGGACCTTAACCCCGATGAGGTTGCATCCGGGCGCCATTCCCTTGTACAAACCGCTGGATTTGCTTCCGTCTGAGGCGATGTCTCCGGCGCAGTGGGTACCGTGGCCGTGGTCATCGTAAGCGACGCTTTTCTTATCTACGAGGTCCTTGAAGGCGACGATTCTTCCGTTGAGGTCGGGATGCGGGTAAATCCCGGTATCCAGTACGGCAACGCCGACTCCTTTTCCGGTGACGCCGTGTTCCCAGACGGCGGGAGCTTTTACCGCGGGTGCGGCGGCGTCCAGAACCGCTTTAACCAGTCCGTCGTGCCATATCTTTTTTACGCTTTCGTCATTTACCAGTTTTTCCAGTGCCTTCGCGCTTACCTTTGTACTGAAAGAGTCGATGAGGGCCAGGTCCTTTTTCTTTTTACAGCCGGCGGCCTTGCTGGAGGTTTTCGAGCAGATTCCGAAATCATCGGAAGGGTGCATCTGAACGATGACAGGGATCTTGCGGACGCTTTGCCTTGCGGCTTTGAATATTTTCTGCAGAAAGCGGGGGACGAACCGGAACGGGCGATACCATTCCAGTGCCAGGCTTTGCAGTTCGGGGTTCAGTTTATCTATATTTGAACGTATCCAGTTTACTTCTTCAAAGATCATAAAATACACCTCCGTGTTTTACATTCTATTCGCAGAAGTTCTCAGGTGTTCGGGCGCTTTTTTATGACTGGAGCCGGAACGGGCTTGAAGGGGAACCGCTGGTAGTTTATAATCAGTACGAACAGAGAAGATGATTTTATTCGCTTTATGAAAGAGGTGTCGGTAGCTAGAATGGATGTTTTTTTGAGAGTTGACATTAACTTTGCGGCGATGATACTGCTTGGGATCGTATGCGTGATCACATACCAAAGGCTGGATATGAAGGATCAATTGAACAGAGTTTTTCTGATCACAAGCCTGGTTGTTATTGTAGAGCTTTTTTTTGAGGCGGCATCATGCGTCCTCAACCGCAGGACCGAGCCGTGGGCAGCGCCTGCTTCCACTGCACTGCATATCTGCCTCTATACGATGGGGCCCGTGCTTGCTTATTTCTGGTATCTGATGATCATCCGCTGGATTTCTCCGGAAAAAGGGGCGCACAAGGGAAAAAATTTTGTGCTGCTGGCTTTGATCGCTGTCAATCTGACCATTACATTTCTTTCACCTGCTTACGGGCTGGCCTTTTCCATCGACAGCGCCAATGTCTATCACAGGGGGCCTTATTATCCGCTTTATATGACTGTTTTATATATTTTTTTCATTTATTCTCTCGTTCTGCTCCTGAAGCGGAGGAAAGTGGTTGCAACGGAAGAATTTTTCTCTCTCGTGGCGGCAGTAATTCTGCCGATGGCCGGAGGTCTTTTACAAGTGCTGTTTTACGGCGTTCTGCTGATGTGGAGCTGCGCAGGCTTTTCCCTGGTGATCATCTATATTTACCTGCAGCAGAGGATGGTCCACCTGGACGACCTCACCGGCGCCTGGATGAGGGGAACCTTCGATTATCACATCATGCAGAGGCTGAAGTTAAAGGCGAATCAAGCGTTTGGTTTGATTCTGCTGGATATTGATAACCTGAAGCAAATCAACGATAAATACGGTCATTTTGAAGGAGACTATGCGCTGCGGATGACGGTTCAACTGGTGAAAAGCGCTCTGAGAAAAACGGATATCGTCGCCAGGACGGGCGGAGATGAGTTTATGATTATTATCGAATGCGGGTCTCAGGAGGAGCTCGATCAGGCCGCAGACCGGATAAAAACCGCCTTGTATAAGCACAATGAGACTGCCCATAAAGAGTATCTGCTGGACTGCAGTATGGGTGCGGAATTATTCCGCCCGGATATTCAGGATATTGAACCGTTCAAACGCCATGTGGATTGGCTGATGTATAAAAATAAAAGAGAGAAAAAGAGGTAGGTATGGTCACTTACGAAAAATGGGGAGAGCATGGGGGAAAGGACGTCTTTCTTTACAAGCTTGAAAACGAAAGCGGAATGAAGGTTGAAGTCACAAATTTTGGCTGTGGGGTGACCTCCGTTCAATATCATGGAATCGACGTCGCTCTGGGGTTTGACAACCTGGAGGCATATGAAGCCCAGACCTGCTATCTCGGCGTTACGGCAGGCCGGGCCGCCAACCGCATAAGGGATGCACGGTTTACGCTTTTGGGGACGGAATTTCAGGTGAGCGGGAATATCGGCAAGCATCATCTCCACGGCGGTTTCAAGGGTTTTGACAAGGTCCTCTGGGATGTGGACAATGTCGACCCGAAGGGAAATGCGGTGCGGTTTTCCTATCTTAGCAGGGACGGGGAGGAGGGTTATCCCGGAAATCTCACGGTTAAGGTGACCTATTCCCTGGACGAAGAGTGCGGTCTGAGGATCGGCTATGAGGCTGTGACGGATCAGGCTACCATCGTGAATCTGACCAATCATACCTATTTCAATCTGTCGGGCCACAATTCGGGAACCGTTGAAAATCAGCAGGTAAAGATACATTCGAACGCTTTTTTGGAAGTCGATTCGGAATCTATTCCTACAGGGAACATCGTGCCGGTGGACGGTACGCCCTTTGATTTCAGGGATTTTCATAAAATCGGCGAGCGCATTGAAGACGATGATATCCAGATGAAATACGGGGGCGGATATGACCACAACTGGATCCTGGATGGCGGGCAAACCGGTGATCTGAAGCCGGCCGGAATCAACGGGCAAACGGATGATTGGATGAAGTTGGCGGCGGAAGCATGGGATGAGAAGACCGGAATTCGCCTTCAGGTTTATACCACCATGCCCGGCGTGCAGTTTTATTCGGGAAATTCGCTGAATGAGAGAAGCCGGGGAAAGGACGGCGCGATATACGGACGGCGCTGCGGCTTCTGCCTGGAAACCCAGTTTTACCCCGACGCGATCCATCATCCCGAGTTTCCCCAGCCGGTTCTTCTGCCGGGCCAGACGTACCGGCATAGAACGGTTTATAAACTTAAATAAGAGGTATGATATATCTACAGGACAGAGATACTATACCGAGGAGGTGATGACCATGACAGCGGAAAAAAGGACGGCCAATCGTTTGATCAATGAGAAAAGCCCCTATTTGCTTCAGCACGCACACAATCCTGTGGACTGGTATCCGTGGTGTGAGGAAGCCTTTACAAAAGCCAGGGAAGAGGACAAGCCGGTCTTTTTGAGCATCGGTTATTCCACCTGTCACTGGTGCCACGTCATGGCTCATGAGTCCTTTGAGGACAGGGAGGTGGCGGAGGCCCTGAACCGGGATTTTATCTCCATAAAAGTCGACAAGGAGGAGCGTCCGGATATCGATTCCGTCTATATGTCGGTGTGCCAGGGGCTCACAGGAAGCGGCGGCTGGCCCATGACCATCATCATGACGCCGGATCAGAAGCCTTTCTTTGCGGGAACATATTTCCCGAAGGAGAAGCGGTACAACATGCCGGGGATTCTGGACATTCTGGCCGCCGTAACGAAGCAATGGAAGGAAAACAGAGATCCGCTGCTGAAAGCGGGGGACAAGCTTATAAGCGTTCTGAGCGGCAGGTTAAAAAAGCAAAAAAAGGATGACCTTCGGATAAGCGAATCCATTCTGGAGGAAGCGAAGGAAATTCTTTACCAGAGCTATGACAGCTGGTTCGGGGGGTTCGGCGCCAGCCCGAAATTTCCGGCGCCTCATAATCTGATGTTTCTGCTGCGCTGGAGCAGACTTGAAAAAGACGCCCACGCGCTGGAAATCGTCGAAAAAACTCTCCAGCAGATGTATCGGGGCGGAATCTTCGACCATATAGGTTATGGATTTTCACGCTATTCCACCGACGACAAGTGGCTGGTTCCGCATTTTGAAAAGATGCTTTACGACAACGCTCTGCTTTCGATCATATATCTGGAGGCCTACCAGGTCACGGAAAAGGAGCTTTACCGTTCGGCGGCAGAAAAGACCATGAGCTATATTTCCCGGGAAATGACCGATGGGGCGGGAGGATTCTATTCGGCCCAGGATGCGGACAGCGAGGGCGGCGAGGGGAAATACTACTTATTTTCGCGGCGGGAAATCATCGATTTGCTGGGAGAAGAGGACGGCGAGCTGTTCAATGAGTTTTACGATATCACAGAATCGGGAAATTTTGAAGGAAGCAATATTCCGAATCTTATCAGGACCAAAGATTATGATCCAATTCCGGACCGCATAGAAAAAAGGCTGCCGGAGGTTTATGAATACAGGCGGAGCCGGATGCGGCTCCACAAGGACGACAAGCTGCTCACCTCCTGGAACGCGCTGATGATCGCGGCATACGCCAAGGCATATAAAGCGCTGGGTGATGAAAAGTATCTGGAGGCGGCGGAACGGGCGGCTGCTTTCCTTTCGGAAAAGCTGACGAGAGAGGGCGGCAAGCTCTTTGTGAGCTACCGGGACGGGGTAGCTTCCGGAACCGGCAGCCTGGACGATTACGCCTTTTTTATATGGGCGCTGCTGGAATTGTATGAGGCCGGGTTAAAGCCCGATTATCTCGAACAGGCGAGGGAGCTGTGCGCGCTGATGGAAACCTGCTTTTGGGATGAGGAGGCGGGCGGCTTTTTTCTCACGGACAAAGAGGCCGAAGAGCTGATTTTCCGCCCGAAGGAAACCTATGACGGCGCGATGCCTTCCGGAAACTCGGCGGCCGGTTACGTCCTGATCAAGCTGAGCAAGCTGACAGGCCTTGAAGAATACCGTGAACTGGGCCTGAAGCAGCTGGACTATCTGGCGGAAAGCGCTGCCGGATATCCGGCGGGATTTTGCTTTGCCATGATGGCAATCATGATGGAGCTGTATCAGGAAGGATTTCTCTGTGAAAACGGAGTGTGCTACAATGAATCTAATGATTAATGTGCGGCGCTGCCCTCAAGGAGCGCCGCTGTAAGGGGCGAACTATGGAAAATTTGATTTACATACTTATCATCTGGAATGTTATTACCTTTATCTTGATGGGCGTAGATAAATACAAAGCAGTGCACGACAAGCGCAGGATCAGCGAGAGCACGCTGCTGACCGCGGCCTTTGCCATGGGCGGGGCGGGAGGCATTCTCGGCTCGCTGGCTTTCCGGCACAAGACGAGGAAATGGAAATTTCGAATCCTGCTGCCTGTTGCGCTGCTCTTCAACCTGTCTGTTATTTTTTTGGCCTGTTATTACATTTTATAAATATAGGTACAATGCGGAATTTCAACAAATAAGGAGGGAATTTTTATGTTAGCAGAAGGGACAAAAGCTCCGGAGTTTACTTTGAACGATAAAGACGGGAACCCGGTCAGCCTTTCCGATTTCAGAGGAAGGAAAGTTGTGGTGTATTTCTATCCGAAGGACAACACTCCGGGCTGCACCAGACAGGCCTGCGCCTTTAAAGAAGCCTATGACGGCTTTAAATCTGAAGATATCGCGGTCATTGGAATCAGCAAGGACAGCGTCAAATCTCATCAGAATTTTGCCAGCAAATATGAACTGCCGTTTATTTTGCTCTCTGATCCCGAGCTCACGGTCATCAAGGCGTATGACGTCTGGAAGGAGAAGAAGCTTTACGGAAAAACTTCCATGGGAGTGAATCGGTCCACCTATATCGTGGATGAAAACGGCGTTATTATCAAGGTGTTTCCAAACGCGAAGCCCGATACAAACGCTTATGATATCCTAGAGTTTCTGGGGAAATAAAAGCAGGCTGTCAGGTCTTTCACGGGACAATTTCGTTGTCTCTCATACCGATGGCGGTAAGTTCCGGGACCGCAGCCTATGTTAATATATGAATGGAATGTTGGAATTGTGAAGGGGTGCAATAGCATGAGGCGCAAAATCACAGCGGCTGTGGTATTCCTGGCGCTCTTGCCGACTATTCTGATCGGCCTGGCGATCAACTATTATTCGCAAAGCACGATACATACCGAGTACCTGAAAGTGTTAGCAGGGGCGGCGCATATAACGGATGTCCACCTGACGGAATACTATAATTTCATCATTGACGATACGCGGAAGAAAGCGGAGAGAGACGCAATAAAAAGCTTTGTCTTATCAGCAAAAAATCCGGGAGGCATAAAATACGCCGACCGTGGTGAAGCTCAGCGCATCCTGACGGAGCCGACCGGTTTTCCCCTGGTCAGCGGCACGGTAATCGATGAATCGGGCAAGACGGTATACTCCAGCCGGCCCGGTGAAGAGGGAAGAATGCTGGATCAGACCGAGCTTTACCGGAGCATTATGGGAGGAGCTGATTCATATATCGGACTGGCGGCTATCGACGACAGTTCCGATATGCTTGAGGTAGCAGTTCCGATAAATGACGGTCAGAATGGGATCATCGGAATTTTAAAGCAGAACGTCAACATGGACTTTCTGTACGATTTCCTTTCCAGCCTGAATCTCGGCCGGTCAGGTGAAGCATTTCTCATCCGGGGTGACGGATATATGATCTTTGATGGAGGAAGAGAAAACTCCATGTTCCTCTATCACAAATATCAGGACAACGATTCTCTGAATCAGTTGATTTCCGCTTTTAGGGGCGGCAGTCTGAAGGGAGGAAAAGGGACCATCGAGTTTGAAAGCAAAGGCGCGAAAATGATCGGAGCCTATGAGCTGGTGGAACCTTTTGATTCTATTGCAGTCGCCACAATGGAACAGGATGAGATCTTCGAAGACATAAAGCGGGTGCGGGAGGTCTATATTACTGCCGCGTTGTGCGTTATGGCCGTAATCGCTCTATTCGGCCACATTATCGGCGGCTGGTATGCGGCGCCCATCAGGATGGCGAACAGTGTGCTCAGCAAAATTGCGAACGGGGATTTGTCAGCGCGGTGCGGTTTCGGGAGAAGGGATGAATGGGGAACGCTTTTCAGGAACATCAACCATCTCGCCGACGGCTATCAGAAAGATGAAAAAAGTCTTC
>DLFX01000208.1 GCA_002482405.1 Firmicutes bacterium UBA7709
GCTCTCCAGAAGCAGCTTTTTATAATAGCTGTTGCCGACCTGATACCGTATCTTGTCAGGCCTCACTCGATCATTCCGTCAACATGAACCCATTCGCCGTTCCGGTATTGATAGTCGTCCGTTACCGTCGCCGTGGCATTGGGAAGGGTGATAAAGACTATCTCTGTGGTTTCAAGGAGCGCCGTGGAAGAATCCTTACTGCCTTTAGAAATTCCATCCGTCACGATTTCCATCCTAGTCATGATTTTGTTCGCAGCATCCTGTCCCCAGGTCTGAAAGCCCTCTACGTCGTATTCCGACATGGGCGCCAGGTAAACAGCGCTCTGTTCAGCCGTTTTCGATTTCGGGATATCCTTAAAATACAGGCCGACGGCAGGATAGTCCTTGGGATATTTGCTTGCGTCATAGCCATAAGCGTACCCTTTCGATCCCAGGACATTATTTGCGATCTCCTCCTGGGTCAGTATCCTCATCTGTAAACGCTCCATAAGTGGTTTCAAATCCACCTCCTCAAATCCTTTCCCGTCCCAGGAGTACATCTCCCAATATCCCGAACCGAAGGGCATGCCGCGGTAATTGACGCTGACCAGAAGCATGATGGAATGCTCATCCTCCAGATTGGCGGCCTGAAGGCCGTATTCCGGGCCCGAATCCACCCCTTTGAGGATTTCCTTCCGAACCTGTTTTCCGTCCTTCCCCTGATACGTCAGATAGCTGGGTTCGTCTCCGGCCGCCACCGAAAGGGTAAATCCGGTTTCGCTGACCCCGTCGTGATCCAGGTCAAAGTTCAGACCAATATTCGCAGGAGCAGAATAATCTCTCGCCTTATAAATCGAAGCGGGATCGATCTTCAACTGATATTGCCCGATGTCGAACTGGCATGCGGAAAGAGCCGCCGTGGCGAATAAGATCACAAGGAACAGAGGGACGCCCTTTTTCTTCATCCGCTCATCGAAGATATTCCGAAGCCGGTTCTTCATCATGCTCTTTCCGCCGTGAAATCCTGTGGAAACCGGCGCGTCCAGGCGGCCGTTCCCCTCCATCAGCCCAAGAATCTGTTCGCTGTACCGCTTTCTGAGGCTCATATCCGCGCCCTTTAAAACCTCTTCATCACAGGATATTTCAATATCCCGACTCGCCTCTCTGACCATTATATAAATAAGAGGATTAAACCAGTGCAAGGCGTTTGCCAGGATAAGGAGCAGCTTGAACCAAAGATCGTTCCTTCTGAAATGGATCAGCTCGTGCTTCAATATCACTTCGAGATCTTCTCTTTGATACTCTTCGTGGGGAAGCAGCAGCGTCGGATGAAAAAGGCCCAGGATCATTGGGCTTGAAACTTTTCTGCACACCCTGACCCGAATATCCCTGTCGATCATCATTTCAGACTTTAACCGGAAGAATATCTTCTCGATTTCCGGGTCCGACAGGATTTGGTACCACCGCCTTGTGGCCCGGCGGAAGGAAAGATACAGAATCAGCTGCCGGAGCAGGAAAACCGCAGCTCCTGCCAGATAGATCCGCATCACCAGCCAGCCCACCGTCGGGCTGCTCGACGCTGTCCCCTGGATTGGCGCGGGGTTTTCAGCATCCGCGCTTTGATCCGAAGCGCCGCCGACGGCATCAGTCGGTGCGCCCGGTTCATTCAGTTCCACCGGCAATTGTCCGGCAGCCCCGTGAGCAATGATACTGTCATTGAGATTGAGTTCCACCGGCGGGGCCGTTACCCCGAAATCAATAGGAATCACCAGCCGGACCGCAAGAATCAGCCATACGAAATAGCGCCACTTTACCGAATATCTCTCGTTGAGGTAGAAACTCAGTAAGAGCAGCACGGCAATGATAGCAGAAACGGTGATGGAGATTCCCACCAGATTAAAAAATAGCGACTTCATATATTAACCCCCTTGAGATTTACCCTTTTAATCAATCGTTTTTATCGTTTCGCCCTTTCGCCAGTTCGTCGATATAACTTTTCAGCTCCTCCGCATCCTCTCTCCGAAGCGCTTTCCCGTCATACAGGGCCGCTACGAAGTTTTTAAGAGAGCTTTTATGAAGTCTTTCCAGAAAGGATATGCTCTCTGCTTCGATATAATCCTTTTCCGCGATCAGCGGGCTGTAGATGTTGATCCTTCCCTGTTTATGGACCTCCAGAAAACCCCTTTCCACAAGCCTCGCAAGAAAATTCAGCACAGTGGTCGCGGCCCAGTTCTTTTCTCCCTGAAGTTTTTCCATCAGATAAGCGGATGAAACCGGCTCTTTTGCGTCCCAGATGATCATCATGAGCTCCAGTTCGCTGTCCGGCAGCCTTTTCAGCTTATTTCCCGTATCCATGAGCGCCTTCCTTTCCAGTTTTATAGAGACAGTTTTATAAATGCATTTGATTCTGCCACTAATAAATTAAATACCCTCTCGTTTGTTCTACAATTGTAGAACAGTTTTATTTTACAATTGTAGAATAAGTTTGTCAATAGGTTTGGGCCCCAATTGTAGAATAAGTTTGTCGATAGATCTAGGCTCCAAAGGTTCCTGCAGGCATAAAAAAAGTGGCTGACGCCACTTTTTTATATAATTAGGAAATATCATTTAAAAGTGGGATGACTGGGATGGCTAGGGAATAAGGATGACTAGGAGAAATAAGGATGTCGCCATGCTCAAAACTTGGGGTATGGGGCAGGCGTGGGCGTCGGCATGTGCAAAATTTTCAGTATGGAGTATGAATTTGCCGCTTGGAGGCCGTTAGAACGGTTAAATCTACGCCTTGCTTGAAAATTTGAGCAAAATGTTACTCCATACTGAGAAATCTGAACAAGGGG
>DLFX01000331.1:0-215 GCA_002482405.1 Firmicutes bacterium UBA7709
TCCGTCTCCGTAAAGCCCCGCGAGGATCAGGGCCGATTTCAGCTGGGCGCTGGCTACGGGCAGCTCGTATTCGATCCCTTTCAATTTTGCGCCCTTGATGATGATGGGCGTAAAGTCGCCGTCCGTCCCGGTGATATCCGCTCCCATTGCCCGCAGAGGCGCGATGACGCGGCTCATGGGCCGCTTCCTGATGGAGGCGTCGCCGTCCAGAACGC
>DLFX01000331.1:247-2020 GCA_002482405.1 Firmicutes bacterium UBA7709
GTGGTTCCCGAATTTCCGGTGTAGAGAAGCTCCTGCGGTTCCTTTAAGCCCCGAAGCCCGTTTCCCGTGACGAAAACCTCGCTGCCTTTGATTTCAATGGTGACGCCCATCTTCCGAAAGCATTCAACGGTGGAAAGACAGTCCTCTCCCATGAGAAAGTTCTGTATGGCGGTTTTCCCCCTGGAAATGGAGCCCATTATGACCGNNCTCGATGACGGTTTCTCCCCTGGCGATGGACCCTAAGATTACCGCCCTGTGGGATATGGATTTGTCCGGCGCAACGGTGATGATTCCCCGGAGACCCTTTGAAGGTGTTAACTGCATTTTTCGCTCCTGTAACTTCCGATGATTTTCACAAAGGGCAGCTCTTCATAAAGCTGATAGAGCAGCGCCCGAATCCTGTCGTCCTTCAGATTGCCCGTGAAGTCCACATAGAAGAGGTACTCCCAGGAATTTTTTCCGTCGGGCCTGGAATGGATCTCGGTGAGATTCACGCCGTAATCACCGAAAATGCCCAGCACGGCGGCAAGGCTTCCGCTGCGGTGAGGGCAGGCGAACACCATGGCGGTTCTGTTGTGATCTTCCTTCACGATAAGGCTGCAGGATATGGCGACAAATTTTGTAGCGTTCTCCTTGTTGTGGTTGATCCCCTCCCGGAGAATCTCCAGACCGTACCGCTTTGCCGCGTTCCTTGAGCAGATGGCGCCTTTGCTTCTATCCTTCGATTTCGCAACATCCCTTGCCGCCACCGCCGTATTGCTGCTCACCCTTGGACTGATCCCGTTCTGTTTTAAAAATTCGGCGCATTGGGCGATGGCCTGGGGATGGGAATATACTTCCCTGATCTCCGAAAGCTCCGCGCCCGGAACCGCCGCAAGGCAATGGTTCACCTTTACGATATCGCAGTAATTGATATAAAGCTCATGCTTCACCAGCAGATCATAAACCTCGTAGACGCCTCCCGCCGTGGTGTTTTCAAGGGGAACGACGCCGGCTNNGCCGCCGCTGATGCGGAGAAAGACGTCCTCAAAAGTGTTCACCGGGCTGCTCTCAGCATCAGGAAAGAGGTTTCCCGCCGCCATTTCCGAATAGGAGCCGGGAAGTCCCTGATAACAGGCCATTTCAACGTCCGGCTCCTCCTCCTGAAAGGCTATCCTGAAATCCGCCCCCATGGCAAGGAGCTTCCGGTACTGGAACGTCCTGCTGACCTCCATCACCTTTTTTAAAAAAGAAGCGTAAGAGAGCTTCACCTCTTCGCTCATATCCCCCGTGAGGTTCCTTATGACCTCCTCTTCCCGGGACCGCTTCAGAATCTTGTCGCCGGTCCGGCTCTTGCTTTCAGCGATGGCTTCTGCCGTCTTCATTCTTTCCAAAAAAAGATCTTTTATCTGTAAATCGATCTCATCGATTTTTATTCTAAGTTGATCAAGGGTCATATCCATATGCCTCCAAGTTTACCAAATGCCATATCCACGCCTCCGTTTTTATCAAGCGTCATAGCCATAAGCCTCCAAATACAGATCCATCATGGCCACTGCCGCCGCGGCTTCAACCACTGCCGGCGCCCGCAAAGCGATGCACGGATCGTGTCTGCCGTGGATCTGAAGGATCTCTTCCCTGCTTGTCTCCATATTTAAAGTAGCTTGATCCCTGCTGATGGATGGGGTCGGTTTGATGGCGGCCCGGAACACGATGGGCATCCCCGTGGTGATGCCTCCCAGAAGTCCCCCGTTGTAGTTGGTTTTCGTCACAATCCGGCCGTCTTCCCTTTTG
>DLFX01000331.1:2052-5223 GCA_002482405.1 Firmicutes bacterium UBA7709
GTGGCAAAGCCCATGCCAAACTCCACTCCCTTCACAGCCGGTATGCTGTAGAGAATGGAAGCGATGCGGCTTTCCACATTTTGAAAAATAGGGCTGCCGACCCCCGCCGCCGCGCCGACGACGGCGCATTCGATGACTCCGCCTACGGAGTCAAGCTCTCTTCTCGCCTGATCCACCGTCGCTCTGATCTTCTCCTCCGCCTCAGGGTGGATGAGAGGAAGGGCCTCCTGCCGCAGGCGGATCAGCAGATCTCTGTCGACGGACGCCAGGTCGAAGGGCTGGTCGCAGACGCCGCCCACGCTGTAGATATGGGATCCGATCTCCACATGATGGCGCTTTCTCAGAAAATCCTTGCAGAGCGCTCCCGCAAAGACTATGGGGGCCGTCAGCCTTCCGGAAAAATGCCCGCCGCCGCGGATATCGTTGTTTCCCCGGTATCTCACACCTCCGGTATAGTCGCTGTGACCCGGCCGGGGCACCCTTCGGAGATTTTCATAATCGGAGCTGTGGGTATCCGTATTTCGGATCATCATGGAGATGGGTGCTCCCGTGGTGATATTTTCAAGCATTCCGGAAAGAATCTCCGTCTGATCCGCCTCTTTTCTGCCCGTGGTCAAAACGCTCTGTCCGGGAGCCCTTCTTGCCATCTCCTCCTTGATAAATTCAAGGTCGCAGTCAAAGCCTGCCGGGAAGCCGTCCATGACGAGGCCGACGCCCTTTCCGTGGGACTCTCCGAATATGGATATTTTCAGTTGGTTTCCCCAAGTGCTTCCCATGTCAATCACCTAATGCTCTCATCATCTGTTTTAACTCCGTTACAGGGATTTTTTTGACCAGCGTCTTTCCGAAATCTTCGATGAAGATGAAATAAATGTCGTCTCCCTGTTTCTTTTTATCCGTCAGCAGAGCCTCGTAGACCGCTTCCCATGGCCAGACCGTATCGATCGGCAATCGGACGGATCGCAGGATTTCCGCCAGCCTGTCGTAACAGCCCTCCCTGGTGATCCTGGCCATTTCCCCCATCTTCACGGCAGCTGCCATGCCGATGGATACAGCCTCTCCGTGGGATATCCCGGTATAGTTTTCAAGCTTTTCGACTCCGTGACCGATGGTATGGCCGAAGTTCAGAATCCTTCGAAGGCCTTCCTCCGTCTCGTCTTCTTCGACTACCTTTATTTTTATCTCAACGCATCGCTGTATCAGTTGGGTTAAGCCGCTTTTATCGATGCTCCGCTCTTTGCTGTATCCATCCATTGCAGCCATGTCAAGCTTTGCGACCATATCAAGGATCTCTGCATCCCAGATGCAGCCGTACTTGATGACCTCCGCCAGGCCCGCCCGAAATACGCTATCCGGCAGAGTATCCAGCACCTGGGGGTCGATGAGCACCAGGTCCGGCTGGCGAAAGGCCCCCACCAGGTTCTTTCCCTGGGGCAGATCTACACCGGTTTTGCCTCCCACGGATGAATCCACCTGGGCCAGCAGCGTCGTCGGGATCTGTACCAGATACCGGATCCCTCTGAGATAGGTCGCAGCGGCAAAGCCCGCGATATCCCCCGTTACGCCGCCTCCCAGGGCGATGATCATATCGTCTCTTCCGAGCCTCTGGCTGCTCAGAGTGTCATAGATCTGCGATACGGTCTCTAAATTTTTATATTCCTCTCCGGCGGGGATGATATGGTGAAACACCGGAATACCTGTGGCCGCCAGATCATTCTCCAGCTCATGAAGGTAGAGTCCGGCGACATTGGAATCCGTGATCACGCAGATCCGTGAAGGTCCCTTTTGACCGAATTCCTGCCTCAGGCATAATTCCCCGACCCGCTTCCGCACGTTCTCTCCGATGACGATTTTGGATTCATTCTGTTTTCCGTGCAATTTCAATACTTCCATTGGAACCTCTGCAATTTTCAGTTTTCTATCATTCTTTATCTATTATAGTTCTTTCGTTTTCTATAATTCTCTGTCCACCACCGCGGCGATGGATTTCAGCTTTTTCATGGTGCTGTCGAACATTTCATAGGTCAGGCTCTGGGCGCCGTCGCTCAGGGCGTTCTGCGGGTCGTTGTGGACCTCGATCATAAGCCCGTCGGCTCCGGCGGCGATGGCCGCCATGGAAAGGGATTCCACCATCCAGGCCATGCCCGAGGCATGGGACGGATCGATGATCACCGGCAGGTGGCTGAGCCTTTTCAGCGCAGGAATCGCGCTGATGTCCAGCGTGTTCCTGGTAAAGGTCTCGTTTGTCCTTATCCCTCTCTCACATAATATCACATTTTCATTGCCGCCGTTTAAAATATATTCCGCCGACATGAGAAACTCTTCCAGCGTATTGGAGAATCCGCGCTTCAGCAGCACAGGGATCCTCGCCCTTCCCAGTTCTACCAGGAGTTCATAATTCTGCATATTTCTCGCGCCGACCTGGAAGCAATCCACCTTGCCCAGGAATTTTTCCACATGGGTCGGATTGGTGATTTCCGTCACGATGGGCAGCCCCGTTTCCGCTTTTGCCACATTCAGGTATTCAAGCCCCTCCGCTTTCAGCCCCTGAAAGGAATAGGGCGACGTCCTGGGCTTCCATGCTCCTCCGCGAATGATGGACGCTCCCGACTCCTTGATATGCTTTGCGATATCCACGATCTGTTCCTCGCCTTCCACCGAACAGGGACCGGCCATCACAACCACTTTTTTGCCGCCGATATTCACTCCGCTCACATTGACGACGGTGTCTTCGGGGTGCATCTTCCTGTTGGCGCGTTTATANNCGGTTCCTGAACCTTGATGATTTTATCCACATGTTCGCTGAGATAAGCCGAATTTTTGTCTATGGCCGAGGTATCCCCCACCACGCCCAAAATCGTCGTCTCCGCGCCTACGATGGGGCAGACCTCGACGTTATAGCGGCTGAGCCACCCCGCGATCTTATTGATATCTTCCTGTGTCGTTCCATTTTTCAATACAATGATCATTTTTCTCATTCTCCTTTTCTATCAGCCCGAGCTCCTCTAATTCAACGGTTCTATTTCCGCCAGCCAGATACACAAAAAAACCTTCCGCCCCTGTACAGGGACGAAAGGTAATGATTCATATCTTCCGCGATACCACCCAAATTCAGCACTGGATAAGCACTGCTCTCTTTTCGGATACGAAGCAAAACACTCTTATCACCTT
>DLFX01000331.1:5261-5389 GCA_002482405.1 Firmicutes bacterium UBA7709
TGTTCAGCCCGGAGCTCAAGAGGGAACTTCAAAATACATTTTCCCATACCCACTTCCAGTCAACGGTGGATAATCCCTGTCAGATCCCGTATTTCTACTTTCCTCTGTCATAGCTTTTCACTATTATT
>DLFX01000207.1:0-1568 GCA_002482405.1 Firmicutes bacterium UBA7709
TTCGATTCGTAGATTTTCGTCGTCTTTATTATATTATTCTGAATCTGTTGCACCTTCCACAAGCCAGTCGATGGACCAGATACCCGCTCTGTCAAGGGTCGTGCCTTCAGGAACGACGATGTTTCCCTTGTTGTCCTTGATCGGTCCTACGAAGATCGGGAAATTGCCCGCTTCGATCTTGTCCTGAACTTCCTTTACCTTGGCCTGTACGTCCGCCGGAACGAGATCCGACATCGGAGCAAGCTGCACGTAGTCGTCCTGCATGTTGCCATAGTAGCTTTCAGGCTTCCAGGTTCCGTCCATGATGGCCTGGATCGTCTTGATGTAGTAAACTCCGTGATTCCATACGGGAGCTGTCAGGAAAGCCTTCGGAGCTGCCGCTCTGTTGTCCAGGTCATAGGGGATCGCATAGGCGCCCGCTTCCTGTGCCGCGATTTCCGGTCCGGTGGTGTCGCAGTGCTGTGTGATGATATCGCAGCCCTGTGCCAGGAGCGCTTCCGCCGCCGCCTTTTCGTTGGCCGCGTCAACCCACGCGTTTGTATAAACGACCTTGACCTGCGCGTTCTCATTGACCGATCTTACGCCCAGAGTAAACGCATCGACGCCGATCTTGATTTCCGTATAGGGGAATGCGGCTACATAGCCGATCTTATTAGTCTTCGTCATCATTCCNNCCAGCGACGATACCGGACAGATATCTCGGCTCTTCCATCGCTCCGAAATAATTTCCGAAGTTGGTGTCATTCATCTTGTTTCCTGAGAAATGAAGGAATTTCACGTCGGGGTACTTGGTGGAAAGATCTTCAAGAGCGTCCATGTATCCGAAGCTTGTCCCTATGATAACCGTTGCGCCCTGATCGATCATGTTGATCGCCGCGCTCTCTACGGACTGCTTGTCCTCCGGCACGCTATCGACGGTCAGCGTCTTAACTTTGCCTTTGAAGTAATCAACCATGGCCTGTCTGCCGTTGTCCTGTGCTTCAGAGAAGCCGCCGTCCTTAGCAGGCCCGATATAGATGAATCCTACGGTCATCTCTGCATCGCCCGCGGTCTGGTTATCTTTGCTTTCATCCTTCGCACCGCCTCCGCAGCCGACTAATGAGGTCATTACGAGAGCAAGTACAAGAATTAATGTCAGTAACTTTTTCATAATTTTCTCCTCCATATTTTCTTGAAACAATCGTCCAAGTGATTCTTTTGATGATTTATTATAACCTCGTCCTTTTCTCATAGTAAATAGAAACCCGCCAATTTTCCCGATTATTTTCCCTGAAAAATGCATATAGTTCGTATATTGGCGCACATTTTATTGTTAATCCGTTTATAATGTTCGGATTGTTTGCTGCGGACAGGATACAGAAAACTGATTACAGGAAACTGATCTCTCCGTCATGAATCGACTCGATGACCGCCAGGGATTCCACCCGGCAGCCTTTTTCCCTCAGCCGCCTGCCGCCGCCCTGAAACTGCTTTTCGATGACCGCGCCGACGCCCACCAGTTCCGCACCCGCCTGCTCCACCAGCTCAGCCATACCCATGGCCGCTTCTCCGTGGGCGAGAAAGTCGTC
>DLFX01000207.1:1594-4562 GCA_002482405.1 Firmicutes bacterium UBA7709
ACCCGCACCACGGAGGTGGTTCCCTTTGTAAAGGATTTTACCTCCGCGCCGTAAAATTCCTCCGTCATGGTGTTGGGGGAAGTCTTCTTCGCAAATAAAACCGGTATATTTCCGAAATGCCGCGCCGCCATACAGGCAATCGCAATTCCGGACGCCTCAACTGTGAGGATTTTTGACACCTGGCATCCCGCAAATATTCTTGCGAATTCCTGTCCGATCTGGTCCAGCAGCGCCACATCGATCTGATGATTCAAAAAGGAATCAACCTTTACGATTTCCGTTCCAATGGCTACTCCGTCAGCTATGATTCTTTCCTTTAATGCTTCCATTTATTCCTCCGTCAAACCTGCTCCGTCACCGCGGAACGCGCTGCCGCGCCCGCATTATTCCAATCCCTGCAGGCTTTTCAAGCGCTGCAGAGTACTATCATGTGTAAAAGCGACAAATATATTCTACAAAAGATGAGTCGTAAAAGCAAGAATAATGCCGATTTTTGAAATCGTCAAATTAACTGAATATCTTTAAGGAGGGAGGGTATATAAAGAACATAATTGAAAAATATTTAAATGAAAAAATAGGAGGTAACCCAATGCTTTCAAAAGAAGTAGTAAAACTGCTCAACGAGCAGGTCAACAAAGAGTTTTTTTCAGCTTACTTATATCTGGACATGTCCAATTACTATGGCAGCAAAAACCTCAACGGCTTTGCCAACTGGTTTAAGGTCCAGGCTCAGGAAGAGCGGGATCACGCCTTCCTCTTCATGACCTATCTGGCGAATAACAACGAGGACATCCAGCTGACCGCCATCGACGGCCCCGGAAAAAAATACGGCGATTTAAAGGCGCCCCTTACCGATGCTTTGGATCACGAAAAATTTGTCACCGCTTCCATCAACAACATTTATGAGGAAGCCACAAAACAGAAGGATTACCGCACTCTGCAGCTCCTCAACTGGTTCATAATGGAGCAGGGCGAAGAGGAAAAGAATGCGGAGGATCTGATCCAGCGCTACGACCTCTTTGGAACCGATGCAAAGGGCCTTTACCTGTTGGATGCCGAGATGGCCGCAAGAATCTACTCCGCTCCATCTCTGGTACTTGATTAACTAACGGAAGCTCTTTTTCCTCACCGCCTCCGGTGATACAACCAAAAGGCCTGGGTTCAGATGCAAAAGTCTGACTCAGGCCTTTTATATTGCTCCGATTTTCAGGCGCATCTCCCCAAACCTCATCGGACTGGGGCTACCTTTTTATCGTGGACATATCGCAGTTATGGAGCACATTCCTGGAAAGAGCAAAGCACACAAGGGCCACAACAAGCTCCCATGCGGACAGGATGAAAAGCGCAAGGAGCGTTCCCGCGAGCCCTCCTGCAGAAAAGCCGATAAANNGCCGCCAGCCCCGGTGCGAGAAGCAACAGGACGGCGAAAAAATAGATCATCAGGAGTATGCCCTGGGAGATGTTTGTCCCGACAAATCGCATGAACAGATAATTCACGCCGACCAGCATCAGGGAAAAAAGGATATATACCGACATGCTGCCCAGAATAGTCAAGGGGTTGCTGGCTGTGATTATTCCGGGAATCCCCAAAAACAGCACGCTTTCCATAACAGTTCGCAGCATCAGTTCCATGTTGCTCCAAATGAGCTTCCGGAAGGGAGAGCCTGGCATCATATAGATATAATGGGAATAGGTTTCCAGCAGGCCGCGCCCTGTGCCGATCATAAACACTTGAATCCACAGGAGCACCTGAAGTATTATCACGATATCCAGATGATCGCGCAGGAAATACGATACCGCAAGAATGCAGACCGCCGCAATTGCAGCGTACATGCCGAAAAATCCGAAACGATTCTGCCGGAAGGTTTCACGGAGGTGCTTATACAGAAAAACCCGGACCCCCTCCCCCTTCAGACCTGTTTTCGTCACCTTAACCTTTGCGCTTGCAGAGCCGGCGGCCTGCAGATTCCCTTCGGCAGCGGATCTTTTTTTCTCAAAAGCCGTCTCGGTTGCCACCAATACGTCCTCGTAATAATCGGAGCGGCTGAGCATAATGTAAAGAAGCATGCCGACGCCGGACAGGGCAAGAAGCCCAAGCCAGCCCAAACCGGCAAGGAGATGACCTTGGATCAGCGAAATGGCCCCGGCAGAGGTCCAACCAACAATAGGCGTAGCTGCAAGGACGGCTGATTCCGCCGTATCTTTCAGCGCTAAAAGGATATCGCCCCGGACAAAAAAGTGCGTCACAAAAAATGCAAGCAGGGGGATAAAAACTGCCACCGCAAATGCGCATACCAGCCGCTTGCGGGCAGGATTTCCATTTGTCACGCTGTAAATCAGGATAGAAAGAAGGATCAGCACGATCATCTGAAGCATAAATGTGCCGAACAAAAGGAGTACTCCCCGGAATCCGATGCCGAAATTGGCCAGGGTACCGCCCTGAAACAGCAGGAAGAATCCCGCCCAAAAAGACGTCTTTACCAGCCGGATCACTCCGTACAGAAGCGTCGCCCGTGGATCGACCGGCGAAACAAACAGAAGGTTTACGTCACTCATCTCAAAGATGGCGTCTCCGGAAGTAATCCCTTTTTGTATGAAGATGGCATAAAACAGCAGCAAAAATGCAAAGATGATCAGATGCAGATAAGATACCGGCAAGCTGCCTGCGGTATGTTCGGCTCCAAACAGTGAAGCAATCAGGGCGGCGGCCAATCCCAGGATCACCAACAGGTACAAAACAAGCTTTCCCGGCTTGTGGATCATCTCTTTGATCCAGTTTTTCTCGCTGGTACGAATCAGGTAAAAATGGCTGTTCATGCGTTCTCCTCACCGCCCTTTTCGGTGATGGAGAAATACAGCTTCTCCAAGTCTCCGCCTTCCAGTTCATCCCGGCGGCAGGCCCGGGCGATGCTCCCGCCCGTCATGATGCAGGTGGTATCCCAGTCCTCCTCCACGCTTTCGATCATGT
>DLFX01000275.1 GCA_002482405.1 Firmicutes bacterium UBA7709
TGTGCAGGATCATCCTGGTAAAGAGCGAGACGGACTACGATAAATTTGACCTGGCCTTTGCGGAATATTTTGAAGGGGTCGTTACGCCGGAGGACATACCGGATGAGATATGGAAATGGCTGAACCAGGACGTCAGGACCAGGGACATCAATGACAAGAACATGCTTGACGATTTTGTCCTGGAGCTTGAAGAGCTGCAGAAGCGCCTGAAGGAAAGGATCGCGGAGCAGAAGGAAAAGCACGACGGCGGCAATTACTGGATCGGCACCGGCGGAACCTCTACCATGGGTTACAACGGATTTCACGAACGGGGAATACGCGTAGGCGGGGAAAGCCGCCACAAGAATGCGGTGCAGGTGGCCGGTGAACGGAATTTTAAGGATTTCAGACAGGACAATATCCTGGACATCCGGCAGTTTCAGATGGCGTTTAGGAAGCTTCGGCAGTATTCCTCGAGGCTGGACGGCGCAAAGACGGAGCTTGACATAGACGGCACCATCGATGAGACCTGCGAGAATGCGGGGAATCTGAAGCTGGTCTGGGAGCGGCCGCGGAAAAATACGGTCAAGCTGTTGCTGCTCTTTGATTCCGACGGCTCCATGATGCCCTACAGCAACCTCTGCAGCCAGCTTTTTCAGGCGGTGAGCAAGTCCAACCACTTTAAGGATTTAAAGGTTTACTATTTCCACAACTGCATCTACGAGCATCTCTATACGTCGCCCCACTGCAGGAGAGGGGAATGGATCAACACCGAATGGGTGCTTTCCAACCTCAGCAGCGAGTACAAGGTAATCCTGGTGGGCGACGCCTCCATGGCGCCCTCCGAGCTCATGAGCAAGGGTGGAAACTGCTTTGTAGGGCTTTACAACGAGATCCCCGGCATCGACTGGCTGAACCGTTTTAAAAAAAAGTATCCGAAACAGATATGGCTCAATCCGATCCCGGAAAGGGAATGGGAATACACCTACGGCTCCAGGACCCTGCTGAAGATAAAGGAGCTGTTCCCCATGTACGAGCTTACCATCGACGGCCTGGAAGCAGGAATCAAAAAACTGCTGGTCTCAAAATAGCGCATAACGGATCCCGCGGCCCATGCCACGGGATTTTTACCGGGCAGAGACGGGATATTTGAAGCAGAGACGGGATTTTTACCGAACAAGTTGCGGAACATCTGTTTACATTTTCGCGCAAATGTGATAGTATGTTCGTAATAAAAGATTAAATGTTCGTCTTTTTAGGTGATAAGGAGGAACTTTTCGATGGAGCAGTTAAAAGATCGCGAACGTAAAATACTCACATATATGAAAGAAGAAATCAGGAAAAAGGGGTATCCGCCAACTGTGAGGGAAATGTGCACCGCGCTGGGCATCAAGTCGACTTCGACGACTCACAAGGACCTGGAAAACCTTGAGCGGAAGGGATATATCAAGAAAGACCCCGCGAAACCCAGGGCCCTGATGGTCATCGATCCGGACTCGGGGCACAGGTTTGAGGTGCGCGAGGAGACTCCCGCAGCCTACAGCACTCCGGACCGGGCAGAGCGGCCCGACGTGGTGGATGTTCCCGTCATAGGAAGAATTGCCGCAGGCACTCCGATTCTCGCCGAGCAGAATATCGACGACACGATCCCCGTCCCCGCGAGGTTTCTCTCCAAAGGAAACAGCTTTATGCTTACGGTAAAGGGTGAGAGCATGGTAGAAGCGGGGATCATGGACGGCGATTACATTCTGGTTCAGCAGCAGAACACCGCGAACAACGGCGATATCGTCGTCGCCATGGTGGACGGCTTTGAGAGCGAGGCCACCGTCAAGACGTTCTATAAAGAAAACGGGCATATTCGCCTGCAGCCGGAAAATCAGTACATGAGCCCCATCATCGTCAGCGACGTGAAGATCCTGGGCCTCGTAAAGGGAGTATTTCGATACCTGTAAATGATGCCGGACCATGTAAATAGCATGTCTGACCCATCAAGATATCCAATCAGCAAAAACATTTCTTGACAATATGGTTTACTAAGTGTAAACTTTGATTAAGGTTTACACTTAGTAAACCTTTTCTTATGCAATAGAGAATATTTCGAAAGGGGCATTATCATATGGCGGATTATAAATTGGCGGAGCTCGAAAGCAGATTTGTCGAGTTGGTGTGGCAAAATGAGCCCATCGGCTCCGGGGAACTGGTCAAGCTCAGTGAAAAAGAGCTCAACTGGAAAAAACCAACAACCTATACTGTATTGCGAAGGCTGTGCCAGAAGGGAATTCTGAAAAATGAAGCTTCTGTCGTTACGTCTGCGGTAAAAAAAGATGAGTTTGATTCCGGACAAAGCAGACAGTTTGTGGAAGAGGCATTTGACGGTNNTAAATTCGTAGCGGCATTTTCGAGGAGCAGAAAACTGAGCGATAAGGAAGTCGCTGAATTGCAGAGATTGATTGATGAATACAGGGAGGATTAGCTATGGAGCAGTTATTCTTAACGATCCTGAACATGAACATCGCCGCGAGCTATGTTATTTTGGTCGTCATCGCGGTAAGGCTGCTGCTAAAGAAAGCGCCGGCTGTCTGCTCCTATATCCTGTGGCTGGCGGTGCTCATCAGGCTTGTTTGTCCATTTTCCTTTGAAAGTATATTCAGTTTGGTTCCCGTCGGCAGGCNNTTCAGTTTGGTCCCTGCAGGCGCACAAACTGTGCCGCAGGGCATCATCTCTTCTCAGACGTCGGGACTCCAGGACGGCATCATCTCTTCCCAGACGCCGGGTATCCAAAACGGCGGCATCGCTGTGGGTCAGGCGGTAAATCAGGCGCTGCCGGTAACCCCGGCAGCAGCCGGCACGGATCCGTTGCAGATCTGGGTCAGCCTGGGCGCATCCATCTGGCTGCTGGGTATTGCCGTGTTGATTCTGTACAGTTTCT
>DLFX01000210.1 GCA_002482405.1 Firmicutes bacterium UBA7709
GAAACTGAAAGATCAGACTCAAAAATCGAAATACGGCAGCTTGTATCATGAGAGATACGGGCTGCTTTTTTCTTGTGTAACAATGGCCCTTTCCCGTTAATATACTGTAAGAGCAAGCGAGGCGATGATTTATGTTTGATAAGAATGAAGCTCCCGGCAGTTCTCCTGTTACCGGGCAAATGAATATGATCTTTCGGGCGAGAATGCTCTGGAGGGATCTTGCAACATGGATGACGATTTATCTGGTAAGCCTATACGGCGGTTACCCAAATCAGAGCGCTATCAGCCAAAAGCTGTATGATCTGCCTTTGGAATACGGCAATTTTCTAAAATTTATTTTCGGAGACGGGACGGCCGAAGAAGCGATCCATCACCTGTCTTCCTATATCATTACATTGCAGAATTTATTTTACGCACAGAAGATCGGAGACGCCGCTGCCGCTGAGGAGTTTGCAAAGCAGCTCTATCAGATCATGGATGACACGGCGGAGTTTTTTGCACGAATCAACCCGTATTGGCAGGAGGAGACATGGCGAAGTCTATTATACAATTATAACAAGTTGCTGCTTGAGGATTCCCTTACCTTGCTGACGGAGGAGTATGAAAAAAATATTGATGTGTTTGACAGGATTTTGTCTTTCAGTTCCGTCGCCGGCGATTACTTTTTCGAGGGGATTATCAATTACTTAAATCACACAGGAAATCCGCCTCTGAAAGAGATGTGCTGAATCCGGTTGACAAAAAAATGCAAAAAGATTATATTCATCCCATGAATATTATTTTAAACCACAACACACAGACGCCAATATATTTGCAGATTGTTAACCAGTTGAAGGAGATGATTCTCAAAGGAGAGATCACCGACGGTTTTGTGCTGCCTTCTGAACGGGCCATGGCTAAGCTTTTGAACGTGCATAGAAACACGGTGATCAAGGCGTACACGGAGCTGAAGGCGGAAGAATTCCTGTCGTCGTCCCGGGGCAAAGGCTACACCGTTTCCTACCGGAGCGAGACGCCGGAAGAGGAAACCCGCAAGGAAGGGATTTCATGGCCAAGCCTGATCAAGGACGAATACCTGGACCTGAAGATCACCTTTGACGATCTGTTCGCAAAATCCTATACCTCCGACAATATCTCATTTGCCGGCGGCATCGCCTCCACCGAGGAATACGGAAAAGAGGATCTGGCGCTCATTCTCAATGATATCATCTCCTCCGACAATAACGAAGCGTATTCCTTTACCCCCTATCAGGGGAATCAGGACCTTCGCCAGAATATTGCCCGTTTCATGCAGTCCAAGGGAATCAAGGCGAAACCCGGTGAGGTCCAGATCGTTTCCGAAACAAATCAGGCCCTGGACTATCTGGCGGCGCTCCTGATCAAACCGGGAGATGTGGTGATTACCGAGGAGCCGGTGTCCCCCGACGTTTACCGGACCTTCGCCCTGGCAGGCGGAAAGGTCGTCGCCGTGCCCATGGATGAAGAGGGCATCCTATGCGACAGCCTGGAGCCCCTGATTCAGAAGTACAATCCGAAATTCATCTATGTAAACCCGGATTTCCAGAATCCTACCGGCATCGTAATGAGCCTGAGCAGGAGAAAGGCGCTCCTCTCACTTTCCTATAAATATAAATTTCCCATCATCGAGGAGGACGCTTCCGCTGAGATACGCTTTGAAGGCGACCGGATCCCGTCCCTGAAAGCTCTGGATAGGGGCAGCAATGTCATTTTTATCTATTCCTTTGCCCTGACCTTTGCGCCGGGCATCCGCATGGCCTTTGTACTGGCGGACAAGACCCTGATCAAAAGCATGAGCTACATCGTTTCGATCCGGCTGATCAGCCTGGACAGCATCTCCCAGAAGCTGCTCAACAGCTATATCGAAAAGGGGGTTTACCAGAGAAATCTCAGAAACATCTGCGCCGATTACAGGGAGAAGCGGGATCTGATGTGCGATTGCCTGGAAGAGGCGAAAACGCTGGGCTTGGATTTCCGCAAGCCCGCCGGCGGCGTGTATCTCTGGTGCAGGCTGGCGCCGGATATCGATTTCCGGCAGCTATATGTCAAGGCCGCCGCGAAGGGAGTGTCCTTCATCCCGGGAAATATTTTTTATCTGAAGGGGTCGAAAGGCGACAGCTATATCCGGCTGAATTTTTCCTATCCCAGCAAGCTGCAGATCGAAAAGGGGATCAAAATCCTGACGGAAGTCCTTCGGGAAAGTAAAAAGCCGACGCCTTAAAGTTGAGCTTTACGCACCGCAGGATCGAGCTTAGCCCGCCGCGTAATATGATGACGCTCTGTACTGGCACACGCAAAAACCCGCGTGCTGGTACTTTATTTTTTTGCCCGTTGTAATATGATTTGTTTGATAAAACAGTTTTTCAATTAATTAAGGTTTATTTATACGACGGAAATCAGCAAATCAAAGATTTGCGATTTTTCGGCATAAATTCCGCCTGCGATTCTTAAGAGCCGGGCGGAATGTTAAGGAGGAGATGTAAAATGGCTGTAAATTTAAAAGGCAGAAGTTTTCTCACCCTGATGGACTTTACCCCCGGTGAGATCCGTTATATGCTCGATCTGGCCCATGATCTGAAGGCAAAGAAGAGGGTGGGGGTACATAATGAAGTGCTGAAAGGGAAAAATATCGTATTGCTGTTTGAGAAGACTTCCACCCGGACAAGGTGCGCTTTTGAGGTCGCCTGTCTGGACGAGGGCGCTCATGTGACCTTCCTGGATTCGGGAAGCTCTCAGATGGGAAAAAAGGAATCCCTGGAGGATACCGCCAAGGTGCTGGGAAGATTTTACGACGGCATCGAATACAGAGGATATGAGCAGAAGGTCGTGGAGGACCTTGCAAAGTATTCCGGCGTTCCCGTGTGGAACGGCCTTACGGACGTTGACCATCCCACCCAGATCCTGGCGGACCTGATGACGATGGAAGAGCATCTGTCAAAGCCTCTGAACAAAGCGAAAGTCGTTTTCTGCGGCGATATCAGAAACAACATGTCCTATGCGTGGATGTACGGCTGCGCCAAGATGGGAATACACTATGTGGCTTACGGCCCGGCGGAGCTGGAAGTAGACCAGGAAATCGTGAAAAAGGCTAGAGCCGTGGCGGCGGAGACCGGTGGAAAAATTGAGATTTCCAGCACGCCTGATTGCCTGCAGGGCGCCGACGTGATCTATACCGACGTATGGGCATCCATGGGAGAGGAAGCCCAGATCCCGGATAAGGTCAAGCTCATGACTCCGTATAAAGTCACCATGGATCTGATCAAAGCGACGGAGAACCCCGATGTTCTGTTCCTCCACTGCCTGCCGGCTTTCCATGACTTTGAGACCAAAACGGCAAAGGAATGGAAGGAAAAGGGCTATGATATCCGCGAGGTGGAAGACGAGGTATTCCGCAGCAAGCATTCCGTCGTCTTTGACGAAGCGGAAAACAGAATGCATACGATCAAAGCGGTGATCGTGGCGACCATCGCGTAAG
>DLFX01000065.1 GCA_002482405.1 Firmicutes bacterium UBA7709
ATCGCGGCCACCAACCGGGACCTGAGGGAAGCGATTGCGAAAAAAACATTCCGGGAAGACCTCTATTACCGGCTCAACGTCATTGAGTTCCACCTGCCTCCCCTCAGAGAACGTCCGGAGGATATCCTGATCCTGGCGGAATCCTTTATCGAAAAATACAACGAAATTCTGGGATCAAAGGTGACGGGTATCAATGAACAGGCCAGGAAGGCATTGCAGAAATACCCCTGGCCAGGAAACATCCGGGAATTGGAAAACGCTATCGAGCGCGCGGCGAATTTCGTTTGGGAAGGCGAAATCGGAATCGAAAATCTTCCCGGGCAGATTATTCGGCTGGAACATGATTCCGCGGCTTTCTCATCCTCGTACCGCAGCTCTCTGATCGACTTCGAAAAGGAGATGCTGATGGACGTTCTGAAAAAGACAAACGGGAATAAAAGCGCCGCGGCGCGTATGCTCAACCTGAGCAGATCCGCTTTTTATGACAGGCTGGCAAAATATAATCTTAAATAAATCGTTGGACGAAGCCAAACAGGGCTCCCGGCGAAGCGGGAATTACAGGTTACGCGTTACGCGGGAATCACGAGAAGCTCCGTCTGCTTGCCGATTTTCTCCCTGAGCTGCTCCACCATATTGGATTTGATTTCGGGTTCGCCGGATTCCCCGACGATCACATGGGTGATATTGTTTTTCTTAACCAGATCAGCAAGGGTTTCCAGCACATCGTTGGAGCGGACCACCGTCAGGTTGGCTCCGTATTCCAGCGCCTTTTCATAGAGATACTCAAGAGCGTCTCCATCCTTGTTTTTCCCCAGAAACTTCAGCTGATATTGAGCGACATGAATGATAAAAAGCTCTCCCTTCTGGTCGCCAAGCAATGCGCTGCCATACTGGATCAATCGGTCGCAGGTCTTCTGCTGTGTAACGCAGACCATCACATTTTTCATCTTATCTCCATCCCTTTACTACAATCGATAACACGGTTTACAAAGGCCAATCATGTCACTGGATTTGTCAACCGCTCATGGCTGTATCCTACTACATTATATACTGGAAAAGGCCAAATTTCCAGTGTAAAATATAATCGGAGGGTTTACCATGGACAGGACCATACTGCATTGCGATATGAACGGATTTTATGCTTCCGTAGAGCTGCTGGCGCGCCCGGAGCTTCGGGGCAGGCCCATGGCTGTCTGCGGGAATCCGGAGAACCGGCACGGAATCATATTGGCAAAGAGCGAAGAGGCAAAGGCCTGCGGCGTTGTCACTGCGGAGACCGTATGGCAGGCGAGGAAGAAATGCCCCGGCCTCGTTCTTGTCAGGCCTCATCACGATAAATATAAAAGCTGCTCGGAGANNCTAAATAAGATCTACGAGAGGTTCACGGATATGGTGGAACCCTTCAGCATCGACGAATCATGGCTGGATGTGACCGGCAGCCTTCGTCTTTTCGGCTCGGGAAAGGAGATCGGAGATAAAATCCGCTCCACCGTAAGGGAAGAGCTGGGGCTGACCCTCTCCGTCGGCGTTTCCTATAACAAGGTGTTCGCCAAGATGGGAAGCGAATACAAAAAGCCCGACGCCACCACGCTGATTACCCGGGAAAACTATAAGGATATTTTATGGCCTCTGCCTTTGCGGGAGCTGTTTTTTGTCGGCGGCGCCACGGCGGAAAAGCTGGAAAGAGCCGGAATGAGGACCATCGGCGATCTGGCGGTCTACGACCGGGGCCTGATCTGCGCTATGCTGGGAAAGCAGGGAGCGATCATCCATGATTATGCCAACGGAATTGACGACAGTCCCGTGAGCCGGTCCTATGAGCGGCAGAAGATCAAATNNGCAATGGAATGACCTTTAAAAGAAATCTTTCCGGGATTTCCGACGTCAGGACGGCAATTCTCGCCCTGTCGGACACGGTGGCCGGACGGCTGAGAAAATACGGAATGAAATGTCAGGGCGTTAAAGTCGATATCAGGGATCCGATGTTCAAGACGATATCGCGTCAAAAACAGCTTCCCATCGCTACCAATCTGGCGGAGGAAATCAGCGGTGAAGCGCTGGATGTGATCCGGAAATCATGGAACATGAAAGATCCCATCCGGATGCTGACCGTAACGGGAATCAGCCTCGTGGATGAAAACGAAGAGGAACAGCTCAGCCTGTTTGCGACGGTCCGGGAGAACCGGGGTAAGTCGGAATCCATCGAGAGGACCATGGACTCCATCCGGAAAAAATACGGCGGGAGCGCCATCACCTTCGGCGGGATTATCAACAACGACATCGGAATCGATCTTTATGAAGAAACCGAAGAATGATCACTTTATTCAGACAAAGAAATATAATGCTATTAAAAATAATATTCGGAGGTGAAAACCATGAACGAATTAAGCGATGATAATGTTTCGATGTCAACAGACGGTTTCCCTGACAGGAGCGTTTCCGCTTTACGGAGAGAAATAACGGCTGAAAATGCCTTGATTGAGGATACATTTCAACGAAGCGGAACAGGTTACGTCACGATTTCCTATGGTGTGACCAACCCCCGCAACCGGATCACGGAAATGCGGGTAGTTACGCTTATCGTAGGAAATGACACAAGAATTTTTGATCAGTTTGGCAACAGAGCGGGCTTCAGAGATTTGAGGCCGGGCATGCTGGTCAACGCGAGATTTTCTTCGAACATGACGAAGAGTAATCCGCCCCAGGCGAGAGCTTTCAGCATAGTAATCGTCAGAAGCGGCAGGTCGTCGTTCATAGAAGAGGGAAGAGTGATCGGCGTTGAATCATCAGGAGGGGGTTTTGGATTTATATTGACCGGAATTCCCAACGTTCCGAGCCGCCAAATGCGATACATGATCAGCAACACCACTCAAATAAGGAACCGGCGGGGAAACCCGATCCCGTTGAGGGCAATATTGCCCGGCCAGCGGGTCAGAATAGAGCGGGAAGCGTTTCAGACGATGAGCCTCCCTCCCCAGACCAACGCTCTCTCCGTGAAGGTTATCTGACGCTGAAAAATCGATGAAAAAGAGCTGGGGCTTTGACGGCCCCGGCTCTTTCGGGTTGACGATAAGGTCTCAGAATAATATAATAAATTATTCGACAAAATCAGATAAAAAGTTTCTGCGCGGCAGGGAGGTAGTTTTGAGAGTATTTAAAATTGCGGCAGGGATCATTCTAATCCTGACGGGTATCGTTTGTTTTGCCAATCCGGGAGCCCTCTTTTCCAGCATCGCATTTCCACTTGGATGCGCGATGCTTCTTTCCGGACTCAGCGGAACATTGGCATATATCTGGATCAGCAGAAAAGACGGCGGCATTTCCGAGCTGCTGATGGTTGAGGGCGTGCTGAGCATCATTCTCGGCTGCCTGGTTCTCTCCAATCAGCTTCTGGCAGACGCCGCCATTCCGATCTTCTTTGGAATGTGGGTCATGTTCTCCGGAATACTGAGGGCGGTAACGGCCTATACTCATCGAAATCAGGGAAAGATGATGCTGATCTGGCTTTCGGCCCTGGGTGCGCTGAGCATTGCAGCCGGACTCTATGCGTTCTTCAATACGGTTCTCTTTGATTTTTCAGCTGTCGTGCTGACCGGAATCCTGTTCGTCATACAGGGGGTCAACGTACTGCTGGTGGGGATCAATCTTAACTTCCACCGGGTTAAATAGAAGGCTGAATATTTTAGCCTTCGTCGGTTTTCGTATCCTTTTCGCCGGTTTCTTCATCCTCTCCCAGCAGTTTTTTGAGGTATTTGCGGTTTTGCAGCATCCTCTGGTCGTCGGGCCGGTATTGAAGCGCGGCCTCGTTGTGGAGATAGGCCAGCTTATATTCGCCGATGCGGCTGTAGCACACGCAGAGCTGAAGATAGGGAAGCCAGGTGGAAAATGTGGAATTGTAAAAGCCAAGCTGCACTTTAGGCGGTTTCAGCGCCGCAGCCACCTTATACCAGAAAATGGCCGAGGGGATATCCTTTTGCTGCAGGAAATGATATCCGAGGCGACAGNNGAAGGAGCGCAGGACTGATTCAAGCTCCCGTTTCTGATCGTTCAAGTGATGAAAGCAATCCGCCAGTTTTCCGCAGCTTGAGATGTTGTCCTCGACCCAACCCTTGCCCGTGGCAAGGAATTGTTCGTAAATGGAAATCGCCCGCTCGTATTGCCGGTGATCCATAAGCTCGTTGGCATAGTAGTACAGGTCTCTTGGAGAAAAGGTTTCTCCGCGGGATAATCTCTTTTCATATATTTTCAGATTTCTANNTAACGGCGACATCGCTGTGGTAAATATTCCCGCTCACTTCAAGATATTCGTGAACCGCACCGATCCAACGGAACTTCCTTGCTCTTTTTACAAGGCGGTTGCGCCGTCCGCGGAAGGCGACGTTTCCATATTCGTCGAAGCCGATATGATATTCCATAGTCACCGAATCCACAGCCGGATCAAGGAGTTCTTTCAGCGCCGCAAATTTCTTGCGGTCTTCCTCTTCCAATACGTCGTCTGCATCGAGCCATAGAATATAGTCCATGCCCGCCTTTTCAAAGGCGGCATTCCGGGCCGCTGCAAAATCGTCGATCCACTGGAAATCGAAAATCTTCTCGGTATATTTCTTTACAACCGCCTTTGTGCCGTCATCGGAGCCGGTATCCATAATGATGATTTCATCAACCAGGTCGGCTATGGATTCCAGGCAGCGTCCGATGACCTCTTCTTCATTCTTAACGATCATGCAAAGACTTATTGTAATCATGCGCGTAACTCCAATCATTTATATATGTATCCATATATATTCGAATGAGCTGCGATAAGAGCTTTTCCTCCAAAAATTCAGAGATTTATGGAGCCGCGCCGCGCCCATATGCACAATTTAGTAAAACGGGCATAACTTAATATTACCGACAATATTAATACTATTTTTGTATTGTTTTCAAATAAAGCCTATGTCTTTATTTGAAAACAATATAATGCGATAAGTTTTATATTGTACTAAGGGAGGTTTTTTCACATGTCACAACCTAGTTTTCCAATCATCGATCCCCCGATTACCAGGGACGATGCTATTAATATGATCATTTCCTCCATTGCCATGGAGGAGCTTGGATTAAGCCATATCATCAATGCAGAAGGTGAAAAGCTGCAATATGTCATTGGAACGATTCCGGGAATAGTCAGCCCGCCGGCAACGATCAGCGAAGTGCTTGCAGCGAATGACAGCGTGCGCGGAGTGCTCAGCAGCGCCGTTCAAAATCAGATGTTGCTGAACTCAAAGCTGCAAAACGCCTTAAGTTCGTCTGAATTGCAAGGGCCCACCGGAGCTACAGGCGCAACCGGCGCAACCGGACCGGCCGGAGGACCGACAGGTCCCACAGGCGCAACCGGAGCAACGGG
>DLFX01000370.1:0-3606 GCA_002482405.1 Firmicutes bacterium UBA7709
CGTACAGCTCCACGGCGTACACCACGGACATTTATACCATTGACATGAGCCCCACATGGAGCGCAATCATAGCGGCGGGGGTATTCACAGCCGTATCTGTCCTTCTGGCACAGCTGGCGACCTACAAGAAAATTCAGAAGCTTGATTTTCTGCAGGCGCTGAAGAACAGGGAATCATAAAGGCCGCAGACGGTCCGCCGGGCGGCAAATTCATAGATCAAATGCGAATTGGAAAGGGATATCAGTATGAAGCGATTGAAGAGTAAAAAATGGATTTTAATTGGAGCAGCGGTGGTTTTGGTCATTGCCGCTTACGCGCTTTCCGCAATGAAGGCGGGAATCGCCGTAGAGTCCGCGGCTGTGGATCGGGGAACCGTGACGAAGGTATTGGAAGAAAGCGGCACGGTGGAATCCCGGAACTCCGTTACCATCACCGCGAAAAATTCCGGCGAGGTAAAGGGATTGACCGTCGAAGAGGGGGACAGCGTAAAGGCCGGAGAGGTTCTGATGAGCAGCGACATGACAAGCGCTTCCCTCGATATCAAAAGCCAGCAGGCCCAGCTGTCCGGGCTGCAGGCTCAGTACAGCCAGGCGCGGGAATTGGCGAATAAAAATAAGGCCCTCTATGACCAGGGTGCGCTGAGCTGGCAGGAATATAACGCGTCCGCCGTGGCGGCCAAAGCGCTGGCAGCCCAGATCTCTTCGCTGCAATATTCCATTCAAAGCTATGCGGAATCCACCGGTGCGGAAGGCGTCACGGCCACCATGGACGGAGTCCTCACAGGAGTTTTTGTAAAGGAAGGGGAGACAGTGGCCGCGGGAACACCCCTTTTCGAGATTTCCGATTTAAACAACGTCTATGTAAAGGCCGATTTTATCGCCGAGGATGCGGATCTGATCCGGGAAGGGGACTCGGTGAGAATATATAATAAAGACGCGGGATTTAATGATGAGAAGGGCGCAGTGAAGAAGGTCTATCTGAAGGCGGAGGATAAGCTGTCCGATCTCGGGGTAAACCAGAAACGGGNNGACTCCGATCCGGCTCGGCAGCGACGTGGACGTGGCGGTTACCGCGGATCAAAGAGAAAATGTCCTGCGGGTGCCGAATCTGGCTATCTTTGAACAAAATAGAAAAAATTGCGTCTATATTATAGAGAACGGCAAAGCGGTTTTGCGGGAGGTGAAAACCGGCCTGGAGGGAGAGGACTTCACGGAGGTGGCGTCCGGGCTTTCAGAGGGCGATAGGGTGATCGTTTCTCCCGGTGACGATGTCTCCAACGGAGTTAAAGTGAAGGCCGAAAAGGGAGCAAAATAAATGTTGAAGGAGGAAAAGGGGGTAAGCTACGATGATAAATAAGGATTGGAGTGGGGCGCCAGGACGGTTTCGAAGGATATCGGCCGCTGCGCCGAGGCGATTTCCAGGGATAATGGCCGTTACGCTCGCATTGATTCTGGTTTTGATCACGGGGTGCACGGCAGGCTCCGATTTAAAAAACCCAGCCGGGTCTCCGGCGGAAACCAGGCTGGCCTATGCCGCCGCCGATGGGATTTATGTGAGGGATCTGACGGATCTTCTATCCGGCCGGGAATCGGTTGGCAAGGCAGAATCGGGGCTTCAGGGGGAGCCTGTGAGGATCTATGAAGGCGCGGGGCTGGCGGGCCCGGTATTTTCCCAGGACGGAACCAGGCTGATGTTCAAGCAGATGTCGGAACAGACCTCGGAAGAGACCGGCGATTACCGGAGTACTCTTTATGCTTATGATTTTAAGACCGGGCAGGCCGTCAAGGTGCTGGACGATCCGGTGTCATATAATGCGGGTCCCGGCGGGTCCTTTGTGGTTTCCACAGAGGCGGGCCGGATACTGGGGGTGGACTTCAGCGTTGAGGATCCGGGCGATTCCGGTGAGTCGGACGATGCCGGAAAAATAGACGGCTCGGGCGAACAGGGAGGCCTCGCCTTGGCTCTGAAAACAGAGGAGCTGCAGGTATGGCCGGAGGACGTGGAAAAACATCCCCTGGTCTCCATTCAGTATGATAATTTAATGCCGTCGCCGGATTTTCACTATCTGGCTTACAATGTCAGGGTCAAGGACGACCGGACGGATAACCGGCCCGAAGGGTTCGGACCGTATTACAGCGGCGGGCTGTATGTTTTGGATTGGGACACGGGCAAGGCGGCCACGGTGGTGGAGCCGATCCGGGCCACTGAGGAAATCATGGGAAACGACCCGAAACCGGGTCCATGGTCTCCCGACGGCAAGACCCTGTGGGTCTGGAACGGACCCCAGTCCGCATCTTTGACCGCCGACGGCATCAACGGTTTCTTCTACCACGCGGATACGGGGAAACCCACGGAATTTTCGCCCATGCTGCTGGCCTATGATGAAAACATCAGCTATTCCAGGGAAGGAACCGCCGCGGTTCTCACCGGAGCGGGAAGAGAGATGTTCTCCGATAAGAGCGTGGACCTCGTTGCGGATTACAGCGGGCCGACCGCAAAATTCCAGGAGGCCGAAGCGATCGCGAAAAAAGGCCTGGTTCCCGCGATGCCCCAGCTTTCCGCCGACGGAAGCACCCTGTATTTCGCCGGAGTCGATAAAAAAACCATCGGAGCCTATCCTCTGAAGCGTCAGCTTTATTCCTTAAAGCTGGATCAGTCACAGGACCTTCGGCAGATCACCTCTGACCCGGAATATCGAAATGAAAGCCCGATCCTGCTGAATAATCAGAAGGACCTGATCTTCGGGAGAGCCGGCGCAAGGGATTATGACGGCAGGATGGAGATCTGGATGACCTCCGTTGACGGCAAGGATGAGATCAAGCTCGCGGGGTGGACAGAGCCGGAAAATGGAAATCAATGGGTGATGGAGAGATATAACGATTATTACGGCAGAGGAAACTGGAGTGGTATATTTACAATATACGATGGAACAAAATGAGGAGACGGAGATATGGCAGGAATAAAAACCAACGCGGTCAGGCTGCTGGATCTGAAAAAGGCGGACTATACCCTTCATGAATACGACGCGCCGGAGGGATTTCTTGACGGGGTATCGGTGGCCCGGGAGACGGGGATCGAGCCGGAGAGGGTGTTCAAAACACTGGTCACTCAGGGCGCCAGCAGGGAATATTACGTCTGCGTCATACCGGTGGCCCGGGAACTGGACCTGAAGAAGGCGGCGAAGCATTTCGGGGAAAAGAAACTTGAGATGATTCCCGCAAAGGATATCACGAAAGTGACGGGATATATCAAGGGCGGGTGTTCTCCCGTGGGCATGAAAAAGCTGTTCCGAACCGCCATCGACGAAAGCGCGCGGAATTTTGAACGCATCGTCGTAAGCGCGGGAAAAGTGGGTCTCCAGATGGATCTTCCTCTTGCGAGCCTGATGGATGCCGTTTCCGCGCAGTTGGCGAATCTGACCGCGGAGTAGCGCGGTTTTCTCATAATTCCCTTGTTTATGGTTACATTAATACAGGGAGGCGATCCACGTGAAAGCAGGCATGTCAAAAAATTTAAAGGTGATCAATGCGAAGATCAATTCGGATTTTTACGTGAAAGATAAGCCGAAGGATCCGAAATAGCGAAAAAGAACCGAAGGGAATGTGA
>DLFX01000370.1:3670-5099 GCA_002482405.1 Firmicutes bacterium UBA7709
CCGTATTTGTTATAGTTTAATCACCCTAAAAAATTATGAAAATGCAACAGAGGAGTCTATGGGCGCGGCACATGTGCACGCCTATGGTGGAATTATTTAACTTATATTCAATATTATGTTAAAATATGGAGATTTAATTCAGAGGTGAAGTCCCATGTCGTATCAAAGTGAAATAAGAGCAATGAAAATTTTATATATGCTCCTTGAAGCGGATGATTTTCTGACTATAAGTAAAATCGCGAAGCACTTTGGCCTCTCTAAGAGAACGATACAGACAGATCTTGAGAAGCTTGAAAAGCTCATCACGGCTCTCGACGTCTCAGATGAGGTACAGGTTGAGAAGAAGAGTGGCTGCGGCATCAGAGCCTATGCAAAGAGCGGCAATACGGAATTAATCGAGAAGAAAATCAAAACGATGTACGGCAGCGTATCCGATCAGAATGACGATGAATATGAGGATTATGAATATAAAAATTACATAAGGCACATAGAGACGTTGAGAATGCTCATCAATTCCAATGATGAGCTGACGATACAATTTCTTGCCGATCAGTTTTATGTAAGCAAGAGCGTGGTGCTGAAGGATCTCGAATGGATCAACATATGGCTCTCGAAATTCAATCTTAAAGTTTACAAAAGACAGCACAGAGGAATTTGTATCATAGGGTCGGAGAAGGACCGGCGCAATGCTCTTGTGGAATTTTTCACACTTAGCCGCTATCAAAGCATCGATGTACTGAACATAAAGGATAGCGCTGCCTTTAACTCTTCCGACTACCGCATTGATGGAGAAAAATACGGAAAGATAAAGAAGCTTTATCCCAAGGTCAATATAGAAAAAATCAGCGGCATCATCAGGAATGCGGAAAAGGAATTTGATTTTTTTATGCCCGATGAGCATTACGAATCTCTCTTTATGCACCTGCTGATAAGCATCGACCGGATATTAAAGGGCAGCAATGTGGACGACAACGACGACATGCTCTATGAGCAGCTCGGCGAGACTCAGATGCAGGTTGCCGAATACATAGCTTCCCAGATAGAAAAAGAGTTCTCGACGGTCTTGCCGAGAGCGGAACGGGCGTACATCTGCATGCATCTTATGGGCTCCGAACTCTATAATGTTTCCGATGAAACCAATATAAAGAGCGTGATCTCCGATATACCGGCAAATATAAAAAACCTGGCAAATGAGCTGATCGATTTTGTCGGGAAAATATTGGGCTGCGATTTCAAAGGGGACACAGTCCTCCTCTTCGGACTGATGTTTCACCTCAAAACATCCATTTACAGGCTTAAGAATAATTTTTCGTTCAAATCCTTTGACGACAGCATGGTAAAGCGGAAGTATCCGCAGGTTTATAAGGCTGTTTTTGCCGCGGACGTATTCTATGAAAAGCATTGCAAGGTGCTGCTTACGGCAGACGAG
>DLFX01000100.1 GCA_002482405.1 Firmicutes bacterium UBA7709
ATATTACAATTATAGCACCTTTTCTGTCAAATTGACTACAAAATCAGAAAAAATTATATAAAGTATAATTTTTTTGATTTTGTAGTCTACTTTATATTTAATAGAAATATTTATATCTATAATGGATGCAAACGAGATAAATCAAATGAAGATATGTTTAAAGGAGGTAAACAATGAACGTTTTAGAAGCACGAACAAAGGAATTTCCGCAGCTGCAGGAAATGGCTTTTCTGGATGCGGCCTGTGTAAGCTTTCCGCCTCAGAGAAGCGTGGACGCACTGATAGAATTTACCCGCTACTGCGCGAGAAACGATGAAGTCAGCTCGTCGGCGCATCACATTGCGATGGACTCCCGCAGGCAGAAGGCATATGTGGAAGCGGCGAAGCTTTTAAACGCCGACGTGGAAGAGATCGCGCTGGTGGAGAGCACTTCCCACGGATTGAACATCGCGGCCACGTCCTTGCCATTGAAGGCCGGAGATAAGGTTTTGACCACAAGCCTCGAGTTTTTGCAGGTGGCCATCCCCTGGTGCATGATGAGAGAGACTCACGGCATCGAGGTGATCGAGGTTCCGGGCCGGGATGGAAAGTTTGAAGTTCAGGACTTTGCCGAGCTGGTTGACGACAAGGTGAAGCTGATTGTAACCTCCTCAGTCGAGTGGTGCAACGGATGGATGATCGACCTGAAGGCGCTGGGCGATTTCTGTAAAGAGAAGGGAATCTACCTGGTGGTGGACGCCATCCAGCATGTGGGCGTATGCAAGCTGGACGTAAAGCAGATCCATGTGGATATGCTCATGGCCGGAGGCCATAAGTGGCTCAACTCGCCATTTGGCACAGGAATTCTCTACGTGAGGAAGGACCTGATCCCAACGATCAAGCCGGCATTCTACGGATATTTGAACCTCAAGGATCCGGAAGGCGGCTGGGGAACATATTTCGGAACCCCCGCCATCAAAGCGACCAACGACTGGGAATTCCCCGATGTGGCGAAAAAGTTTGAAATCGGCGGAACGAGCAACTATCTGGGAGCGTTAGCTTTGGGAGAAAGCCTTGCCCTTGTCAATGAAATCGGCATCGAGAACATACAAAAGCACGTGTTCAGTCTGACGGAATACGCCATGAAGGGGCTGAAGGAGCTGGGGGCCACCCTGGTGACTCACGAAGATCCGGATCACAGGTCGGGCATCGTGATCTTCCGGCTTTACAACACCCTGGAGGAAGAACAGGCGGTGCTGGAAGAGATTCATAAGCACAGAGTGTTCGTGGCCATGCGTTTCACCAACAACATCGGCGGCATCAGAATTTCCTGCCAGTATTACAACAACGAAGCGGACCTTGACAAGCTTTTCGCCGTCCTTAAGGAAATCGTCAGCAAGAAAAAACCCGACTATGTCAAGAAATAAATAATGGAGGAAAACACGATGAAAAAGGAATTGATCGCCACGGAAAAGGCGCCTGCCGCCATCGGGCCCTACACCCAGGGAATCAAGGCGGGAGAATTGGTCTACACCTCGGGACAGCTGCCCATCAACCCCCAGACGAAAGAGCTGGTGAACGATGACATCAAGCGCGCGTCGGCCCAATCTCTCGAAAACGTGAAAGCGATTTTGGAACAGGCGGGGACGTCCATGGACGCGGTAATTAAGACCACGGTATTCTTAAAGGATCTGGCGGATTTTGACGCTTTCAACGAGGTTTATGCTACATACTTCCCGGAAAACAGCCCGGCCAGAAGCTGCGTTCAGGTGGCAAAGCTTCCTAAGGACGCCANNAACAGGCTGAAAAAATCATGAGAGGAGGGATATTGTGATAAAAGGCGGACATTCCTTTTACGGACAGGACATCGGAGTTCTCGTTTTTTCACAGAAATCCCCGCGGTCTCTGGGAGATCCGGGCAATGCGGGGACCTTTGACTTCCAGGTGCACTATGAGATCGTGGAGGGCCGGTTTTCCGATCTGATCGAAGGGTCTGAGGAGATCAGACAAAAATTGGTGAAGGCTGTGAAAAGCCTCAGGGAAAAGGGAGTCAAAGCCGTTATCGGGGACTGCGGTCTCATGAGCCTGTATCAGCAGGAGATGGCGGCGGAAGGCGGTTTGATCACAATTTCCTCATCTCTGGTCTTTGTGCCTCTCGCCTGGCAGCTGATCGGCGGAAAGGGTTCGGTGGGAATCCTGACAGGCCATTCGGAGCTGCTCAGGGAAAGCCATCTGCGAGCGTGCGGATATGACGATTCCGTGAGGATCAAAATAAAGGGGATGGAGAATGAGCCGCACTTTTCCCAGGTGGTGATACACGGCGGAATGGAACTGGACGTAGACCTGATGCGGCGGGATGTGCTGTCGGCGGTTGAAAAGCTGGTCACAGGCTCCGACGTGAGGGCCCTGGTCATCGAGTGTTCCAATCTGGGCACCTTCAGCGCGGACGTCTATGAAAGGTTCGGCATCCCGGTCTTTGACGTCATTACCGGCGCAAAGCTGCTGCAGTACTGCGTCAACCCGCCGCGCTATTACTGATATAACCCGTCTATTATTGATACAACCAGGCGATTGCTGATATAACCCGCCTATTATCGATACAACCAACCTGGAATGAGAGGAGCAAAATGGAAAAGTTTATTGATTTGCGCAGTGATACAATTACTCTCCAGACGGACGAAATGCGGATGGCCATGCTCAACGCGGAAGTCGGCGACGATGTTTACGGCGAGGATGTGACGGTCAAGCGCCTTGAGAAGATGGGCGCCGAAATGCTTGGGAAAGAGGCGGCTCTCTTTGTCGCCAGCGGCACCATGGGAAACCAGTTGGCAATCATGACCCATACCAAGCGCGGAGATGAGGTGATCGCCTGTTCCGGCAGCCACATCGTACTGGCAGAAGTCGGCGCCGCGGCGGTATTGTCAGGCGTTACGGTGCGAACGGTGGACGGCGAGAATGACATCATGGAGCCGGAGGACGTTCGGGCCCTGATTCGCGGCAAAAATCAGCATTTCCCCGACACCGGGCTGATCTGCCTGGAAAACGCCACCAGCCTTGGCACGGTGTATCCCCTGCCGGTTAGGGCGGCGATCCGCGACGTAGCGAGAGAACACAACATCCCCGTTCATCTCGACGGCGCGAGGATTTTTAACGCCGCCGCTGCCCTGGGTGTGGACGCCAGGGAAATCGCAAGCCACGTGGATTCGGTGCAGATGTGTCTGTCGAAAGGCCTTTGCGCCCCGGTGGGTTCGCTTCTTGTGGGAAGCGCTGAATTCATTGAAGCCGCCCACCGAAACAGGAAAATGCTGGGAGGCGGACTGCGGCAGGCTGGATATTTGGCGGCAGCGGGCATCATCGCCCTGGAAAAGATGACAGGGAGGCTCAAGGAGGATCACGACAACCTGAAACTCCTGGCCAAAGGACTGTCCGAGATCCGGGGCATTTCGGTCAACATGCGGCAGACGGAAATCAACATGGTCTTTGCAGACATTGCGGGAACCGGGCTGGCGCAGCAGTATATCATAGATAGGCTTTTAGAGAAAGGCATTAAAGCAAATGATGGCCGTGAAGGGAATTATATTCGTTTTGTAACAAACCATGGTGTTTCATCTGAGGATGTGGAATATGTCCTCAATTGTATGAGAGAAATTGTCGGTAATTAAACAGAGATATTGTAATGGCTAGTTTTTGCTCCTTTTTATTCATAACCTAATCGCTAAAACCAAATTTTTATGGAGGGAAGTGAAATTATAATGAGTAATGTCCATGATGATGTAACCGTAAAAGAAAGCGGCCTTCAAAGGCAGCTGAGCAGAAGACAGCTCACGATGATTGCAATGGGCGGAGCGATCGGCACCGGATTGTTTTTAGGGAGCGGCTTTGCCGTAAGCCTTGCCGGACCCGCTGTAATCATCTCCTATTGCCTCGGCGTATGCATCTGCCTGATCATGATGTTCGCGCTTACCGAGATGGCGGTAGTCCATCCGTCGGCAGGGTCCTTCGGACTGTATGCTGAAAAATACATCAATCCCTGGGCGGGTTTCGTGGTCCGTCTGACCTACTGGGCAGCGCAGGTCGTCGCCATCGGAGGCGAGGTCGTCGCCGTGGCGATCTACACGAAGTTCTGGTTTCCCAACGTACCCATGTGGATCTGGTGCGTCATCTATTCCGTCGCCCTGGTCCTGATCAACCTGTCCTCGGTAAAGAACTTCGGTGAAATTGAATACTGGTTTGCGATGATCAAAGTCGTAGCCATCGTCGTATTCATCATTCTCGGCATTGGATACATCTTCTCCGGCTTTGGTGCGGAGCCTGTAGCCTTTACAAATCTCACCGCGCATGGCGGCTTCCTCCCCAACGGAGCTTCCGGCATCTTCATGGCGATGCTGATCGTCATCTTCTCCTTCTACGGAGTTGAAGTTATCGCGGTAACCGCCGGAGAGGCGCAGAATCCTCAGGAAGCGGTGCCCAAGGCAATGAAAGCCATGGTATTCCGGCTCGCCCTGTTCTACATCTGCGCAATCACACTGGTGGTCTGCATCGTTCCGTGGAATAAGGCGGGACTCGGCGAAAGCCCCTTCGTCACGGTTTTCCGGGCTGTAGGTATCCCCTATGCGGCCGGCGTTATGAACTTTGTCGTTCTCACCGCGGCGCTGTCGTCCATGAACACGAACCTCTATCTCACCGGAAGAATGCTGTTCTCCCTCTCAAGAGGAGGATATGCGCCGAAGATCCTTGG
>DLFX01000218.1 GCA_002482405.1 Firmicutes bacterium UBA7709
ATGTTGGAAAAGGACGCGCCGCTGCTGTAAAAATCGATTTGGGCAGGGCGGCCCGGTAGTTTGTCCGTGTCGGGAAGCGCTGCGAGAAGCTGGGCTTCCATCTGCTCCTTCGCGATCTCCGACTCCACGAGCTGGCGGAAGGCGGGATGATAGCCCCCTGCGATTTCACCGCTTTCACTGATGAGATCGGTACTCTTCAATCCGACCCTTATCACGTTGATGCCGGAGCCGGTGAGGATCTGATACATATCCTTTGTGGTCCGGAGCATTTCTTCGCTTGAAAAAGGCGCGTATTCTCCGCGGCGGTACATTTCGTATAGCTCGGTATCCCGGATGATCACCGTCGGATAGAGCCGGGCGATGGAGGGGCCGATTTTTACGGCTTCCCTGGCTGAGCTGATGGATTTCTCATAGGTATCCCCCGGCAGGCCGATCATGAGCTGCAGACCCAGCTCAAAGCCGTAATCCCGGATCAGGCGGGACGCGGCATAGACCGATTCCCTGCTGTGACCTCTGTTGGAAAGACGGAGCACTTCGCTGTCAAGGGACTGGACGCCGAGCTCGATGATGTCGGCGCCGCATTCCTTCAGGTTGGACAGTATTCCGTCGTCGATATAGTCGGGACGGGTGGAAAGGTGGATTTTATGGATCATTCCCCGATCTTTGTACGACTTTGCCACAGACAGATATTCCCGCTGCTGTTCCATGGGGATGCCCGTGAAGCTGCCGCCGTAAAATGCGATCTCGACGGTTTCAATTCCGCGGCCGGTGATGGTGGTCAGGTATTTTTCTATCAGACTCTCCATATCTTCCCGGGAAAGGGGCCTTGTCCTGGCCGTTATCTTCTTTTGATTGCAGAAAACACAGTCGTTGGGACAGCCAAGATGGGGAATAAATATGGGAATGATGGCGTGGGTTTTCATTGGGATATCCTTTTTTATCAGAGTTGAATGATGGAGCCGATGTCCTCCAGAGGATACTCTTCAAACCAGACGGGACGCAGATCCTTCTTTCGGATGAATTTCACGATCCTCTCAAAATCCGGATGTACGGAGAGATCGCCGTTGAAGATGACCTCAAAATCGACTCTTCCGGCGCATCCGCCCAAGAAGCCGTAGGACATTCCCTCCAGCTTGATGTGGCCGGGAGTAATCACGAGAACATCGATATTATTCCTTTCCAGAGCGGGAACCATGCCCAGATCAGAGGTGATGACCGAATTATCGTTCACGATCACCAGATTGCATTTCGTATAACCCTGCTTGACGTGGATGATATGCATCCCCAATTCCCTTGCGATATTAAGGATCGCGGGGTCCGTATGAGCCGTGTCGTGGATCAGGTTCCGTCCGACCTGGGCCGCGTTATAGCGGATGTTTGCGGGATACGTGTGCCCTACGCGGTCCGCGCCCTCAAAAAATCTGATCCCGCAGCGGCGCAGGTCGTCCCGTATCAGCGAGAGCTGTACCGGCGCAACGACAAGCTCATTTCCAATCTTGCACAGGTAGATGTCGCAGTGAGCGGAAATTGCATCGTAGACCGCATCGGTTTTTTTGATGTCGATAAGCTCATACTTTTGCTGGCGCAGACGGTTCTTCAGTATTACGTTGGCATTTTCGGAAAGACAAATCGTATTCATGAGTGTATTATAACATGTAACATGGATTTGTGAACATGTTTCAATGATTCCTTCCTTACGGCAACGCCGAAATTATTCAATGTGGAATCATTATAACATGTAATATGGATTTGTGAATATATTTCGATAATTTCTTGCGGAAATTCCAAAATTATTCAATGGTGGGAATCATTACAGCATGTAATATGAATTTGCGCGGCAATGCCGAATTTGTTCAATGGGGGGAATCATTATAATATATCCACCTTGTTTTCCTGCTATTTTTGATATAATATAGATTAACAGGATGCGAAAAAAGAAATCTCTGCCGCGCCCTGTCAAAGGAGGGTAAATGGTACTCATCGGAAACGACTGGGATACGGTCCTGGATGGAGAATTTGAAAAGGAATACTATGTAAAGCTTCGGAAGTTTTTGATCAGCGAATACAAATCGGCGGTCATTTACCCTTCCATGCATGATATCTTCAACGCGCTGAAACATACGGCATATCAGGATGTAAAGGCGGTTATACTGGGGCAGGACCCTTATCATGAGCCGAACCAGGCCCACGGGCTCTGCTTTTCCGTAAAGAAGGGAGTGGAAAAACCCCCTTCACTTGTCAACATTTTTCAGGAACTGGAAAGCGATCTGGGGATCGCGCCGCCGGAGCACGGCTGTCTCGAGGATTGGACAAAACAGGGGGTTTTGCTGTTGAATACGGTGCTGACAGTCCGCAAGGGCCAGGCAAATTCACATAAAGGAAAAGGCTGGGAGATCTTTACGGATCGGGTGATCGAGCTCCTGAACCAAAGGGAGAAACCCATGGTATTTTTATTGTGGGGGGCAAACGCCAAATCGAAGGCCGCGCTGATCACCAATAAAAATCACCTGGTGCTGACGGCGGCTCATCCGAGCCCTCTGTCGGCCCACAACGGATTCTGGGGATGCAGGCACTTTTCCAAAACAAACAAATTCCTCTCTCAGTACGGGGAGGAAATAGACTGGAGAATCCAATAAAAAATAGGAGGGGCTAAAATGGGAACAGGAACAATTGTAATTTTGGTTATCGTAATTATTATCGCCATTCTCGCGATCTGGGTCATATCGGCGTACAACGGATTTATCCGCCTGCGCAACCTGGTGGAGGAAGCTTTCGCCACCATGGACGTTTACCTGAAGAAGAGGTATGATCTGATCCCGAATCTGGTGGAAACGGTGAAGGGCTACGCTGCCCACGAAAAGACCACGCTGGAGAGGGTCGTTCAGGCGAGGAATATGGCGGCCGACGCGAAGACCATGGAAGGCAGGATACAGGGGGAGAACATGCTGCAGGGCACTCTGCGAAGCCTGTTTGCTATCGCCGAGGCATATCCCGATCTGAAAGCAAACCAGAACTTCCTCGATCTGCAGGGGCAACTGCAGAGGATTGAGGATGACATCGCAAATTCAAGGAAATATTATAATGCCGTCGTAAAGGAATTCAACACGAAGACAGAATCCTTCCCAAGCAACATCATAGCGGGAATCTTCAATTTTACCCGTAAAACCATGTTTGAAGTCAACGATGAAGCCGAGCGGGAAGCGGTCAAGGTTCATTTTTAAAAACAGCGGAACGGCCCTCCGGTCGTTCTGCATTTATTATCAAGGGAAAGTGTGAGTGGGTAGAGATGAAATTCAGAAGAATTATCGCTGTCGCGATATGTGCGGCGGTTTTATTTGGGCTGAACATTACCTTCGCCAGCGCTGCGGAGGCTTACACGACGAAGGCTTACGATGTGCAGATGGATGTGAGCGAGGATAACTCCTTCGTGGTGAAAGAGGATATCAAGGTGGACTTTTCGGAAGCCCGGCATGGAATCTACCGGTACATCCCGTATAAAGGGACGACCACCAGGCAGGTTGACGGAAGGACGGTGCTTCAAAAATACCGGATGAAGATTTCGAACGTTAAGGTAGAGGGTTATAACTTTGATACCTATACGGAGAATGGAAACCTTGTCATCCGCATCGGCAGCGAGGATCTGTATGTGAACGGGCCTCAGGAGTACCGCATCAGTTACCGGTGCACCCTGTATGATGATGAAAACGAGGCCTTTGACAGCCTCTACTGGAATATTCTGTCCAACGGATGGCCCACGCCTGTGGAATCGTCACGGATGATCATTCACATGCCGAAGAAACTGAATCAAAGCATGATTGAATTCATCGCCGGAAGGTATGGAGAGGCGGATACGGAGGCAATCGACTGGTCT
>DLFX01000011.1 GCA_002482405.1 Firmicutes bacterium UBA7709
GTCAACGCCAAATCCGCTGCCGCAGACTCCAAATCGGGTGTATGCGGACCGTCGATCAGGCGCGGCCTGGGCAATGTAAAGGCCGCCAATCGGCCGTAACCCTTGATGTTTCCATTCGGTTTATGTATAATAAAATAAAAATCGTGCGGGAGGCGTTACCTTGAATTCAAGACTGCCATTATATATACAGCTTTCGGACCTGCTCCGGGAGAAAATAGAATCGGGAGTACTCAGCTTCGGCGAGCCGATCCCTTCCGAACGCGAGCTGTCTGAAACCTACGGCCTTAACCGCATGACGGTCCGCAACGCGGTCAACATCCTCGTGGATGAGGGGCTGCTTTCCAAAGTGCAGGGAAAGGGGACCTTCGTCCAAAAGCCGAAGATCGACTCCGCGATGGATACGATCCAAGGGTTTGGCCGTTTTCTGGAGGAACAGGGCGTAAAGCCTTCCAGCAAGGTGATTTTTTCGGGCACAAGGCCTGCAGGATATAAATTTCATAAGATTTTCGGGATCGAAGAGGACGCTCCGGTATTTCGGCTTTACCGCCTGAGACTGGGCGACGGGGAGCCGGTTTCCCTGGAGGATACCTACGTTCCCTATGACATGGTGCGCGGAATTGAAAAGATCGACTTTCAGATATATTCTCTTTACAGCGTGTTCGAACAGTATGGCATCAGGATGCATGACGGAACGGAAAAGCTTGAAATCGTCCGGGTCATAAACCCCGAAGCAAAGCTTCTGGGCCTCAAGCCGGACTCCATGGCCTTCCGCCTGGAAAACATCAGCAGAAGCGCCGAGGGAAAGATCGTGGAATACACCGTATCCTACACCCGCGGCGAGCGCTTCAGCTATTCCGGCCAAACGGATTGACGCTCGGCAAAAAAGAAAGCCAAAAAAAGAGCCGCCTCATTTTCACTTGGGGCGGCCCCTTTTTGGGCTTTTTAATTTTATCCTGACTTCAACTCAGCTTCAGCCCAGGATCAGCCCTGCGCCTAAATACATCACCGCTGAAATCACAGCCGCTATGATCATATAGAAATAGCTTGAAAACGCGTGGGTGTACAGGTCGATCTTCGCCGACTTGGATACGATGATCCCGCCGTCGGAATAAAAGCATGCGTTGCTTCCGAACATGCCCGCGGACAGGAGCGCGGCCACCGTCATGGGCAGGTTTGCGCCCACGGCATTGCAGACTTCAAAGATGATGGGAAGCGCAATGATATACAGGGTCCAGTTCAGAGTGCACAGGAATTCCGTACAGCAGAACAGGGTGAATACGATAAAGGGAAGCAGGGCGGGAGATACGCCGCTGTTTGCTGTCACGTTCACGATAAAGTCCGCGAAGCCCATATCTTCCATTCCTCCGCCGATCACGTAGCCGAAGATCAAAAGCAGCGTCAGGTCCAGCATATCTTTCATTCCTTCTACGATGTGTCCGAAGAAGTCGTTTAACGTGAACACGCCTCCGCCGATATACATCACGGCGATGACGGTCAGGGTGATCAAACTCGACTTGATTCCGTCAAAATCCGTCAGCACCAGCCCGAATATCAGGAACAATACAGGAATTATGAAGAAAGCGGGATGCAGCTTTCTGTCCCCCAGCTCTTCCGCGATTTCCTTCGCGATCTCCTCTTCCTCCGCGGCATTCGGCGAGATAGGGCCGCCCTCCGCGACTCTGGAATAGGCGTCTTTCATCTTTCCAAACTTCGGAATAACGCCGAAGATGACCAGAAGGCACACGATCATGGTTATGACCGGATAAAACAGATACGGGATAAACGTCACATAGGTGGAAGCGGCTTCGGAAACCGAGGCGCAGAGCCCCAGGGACACGAGCTGCAGAACTACGAAATACCCCCAGTCGCCCATGGGATACATGAGGCTCGGAGCCGATGCGGACGCGCGAAGGACGTAGGCCGACATTTCTCTCGGAATGCCATTTTTGTCGTTGATGGGCGTCATGGTCGTTCCGATGGTCAGAGAGTTTATATAATCGTCCACCGACATGAGCACGTTTAAAACAAACGTAACTAACAGCGAGCTCTTTTTCGACTTCAGCTTGCTTGTCGCCCATTCTCCGAAGCTCTTGGCGGCCCCGCTATACTGAAGCGAGCGGATGATGCCGCCGATCAGCATGAATATCACGATCATGAACATATTGTCTTCGTCCGCCAGATTGCCGATGATCGCATCGATCCAGGACATAACGCCGCCAATTTTGTCCAGCATTATGTAGATCAGCAGACTTCCGAAAATAAATCCCTGAATAAAGTCTCTGCTTATAATAACGTATATAAAGATTACGATGGTTGGAATCAGCGTCAACGCCGTAGCGATGATGGATTCCTGCGGGATGAGAAGTGCGGCGGCATAAGTAAGGATCAGAAAAATCCACAGATAGATCATCTTTGGGTTATCTGCTGTTTTCGGATTGAATCTGGACCAAAAACTCCTGTTATTGCTTTCTTCCATTTTATTTCCTCCTGTTGCATGATAGGGAAAGGTATATTTATTATACCACATTATGTTTTTAACATATCACTTTGATTGCTCATTGTCAAGATATGGCTGCAAATCACAACTGAAGAATAGATAATTGACATTGAAATTTAAATGTGGTATATTTATTTTGTTAACTGGGTTATATTCATATACCGCAAACTTTCAAAGGAGGTAGAAATGCTCAATTTCGACAAAAATATTTATCTGAAGGACTTTAAAAAAATAACCGCCCTGCGCACGGAGATCGAAGATCTCGTGGATGGCGTCATGAAAAATCCCATTAAAAATGTTTATTTGATAGGAATCGGCGGCACCCTGGCGCTGATGCAGCCTCTGGACTGCATGATCAGAAAGTATTCCGCCGTTCCTGTCTATACCGTCAGCGCGGCGGAGCTGGTGCTGGATCCCGGAAAGCCCTTCGGCCCCGGCACATTTGCGCTGATGATGTCCGAATCAGGCGAGACGAAGGAAACGGTCGCGGCTGCGGAATACTGTGCCAAGGCCGGTCTGAACCCGGTCGGCGTTTCCTGCAAGAGGAACTCTTCCCTTGCAAAGGCTATCAAAAACTGCATCATCAGCGAGGAAAGCGACCGTTATTCCTCAGACGGCGATTTTATCAGGCTGTATATGATCGTCGCCCGGCTGCTGCACAATCTCGGGGATTTTCCGCAGTATGACGCGTTTATGAACACCGTGGAATCCCTTCCGGATGTCTTCGTAAAGGTCAAGGAGGAATGTGAGGAAGCGGCAAAGGATTTCGCCTATAAATACAAGGATGAGACGTTTCACATGCTGGTGGGATCGGGGAACTGCTGGGGAGAAACCTACTCCTACGCCATGTGCATTCTCGAGGAAATGCAGTGGATCAGAACACAGTCGATCCACGCGGCTGAATTTTTCCACGGCGCACTTGAGATCATCGACAAGGACACGAGCATCGTTCTCTTCAAAGGAGAGGACGCCACAAGGCCTCTGATGGAAAGGGTCCAGCGCTTTGCCGTGAAATACTCCGACAAGGTCACCGTATTCGATACGGCAAGCTATGGGAAAGGCCTCATCCCGGAAGAGTTCCGGGGAGACCTGTCCCCCGCCCTCATCACGGTGATCGGCGGAAGGATCAGCGTCCACATCGAGGTCGCTCGGAATCACTCCCTGGACCTCAGAAGATATTACAGGGTCGTAGAATATTGAATAATCCCGCCATTAACCGGCTGCCGCAATCTGCGGCAGCCTTTTTACGCGCCTAACCACATTTGCTATGCAAATGCCAGGGGGGGTGCTATATTTTTCCGCTATAAGCTTATATGCCTGTCCGCCAGCTCCGCCTGTATCTCTTCATATTTCGCCTTTGTGATGGGATACCGGTAAACCATCGCCGCAGACAGTATCATGAATATGGCCGGAATGACCATGATGGAGTTTTCGATCCACTCCAGAGTCAGCGGAGACTGGGTCGCGGCCTCTCCCTTAAATCCGGCAAGCTGCAAAACGATGCCCAGGAGCTGCATTGCCACCGCTTCCGAAATGCTTTCCGACAGAGACTGGAGCGACACGATGCTTCCTTCGCGGCGGCCGCCCGTTTCCAGCTCATCGTACTCGCAGACGTCGTAGATCATAGACGGCATCAGCTGCCAGTACGCTCCGCTGCTTATCCCAAAGACGAAGGTGAAGGCAAGCGCGCCTTGAATCGTCTCGACCCCGATGAATCTTGCAAGGAGCACAAGGGCCGCGGAGGTGAGCATCATCAGAATAAGGAGCGAGCGTTTATCGAACCATTTGGACAGTCTTATCACCACCGGCATGAAAGATATTCCGATGAAAGAGGAAAATAACAGGACGACCGTTATGGACGCCGCGCTCAGACCCAGGTTGTAGGTGTAGAAATACATGCGGTCGGCTCCGCAGATCGTGTTGGCCACCAGATAGATCATGCTGGCCGCCAGAAGATACTGGATCGGCTTCAGCTTCAAAATATCGCGGTAACCCTTTCCGATTTCCATGAGATTCCTGCCCGGAGAAAGCTTTTCCCCGCCCTGAGCCGCCGTCTGAGGATCAACCCCGCCGCCGCTTTTCATCTGATGGCAGACGTCCTTGTTCTTTGACAGGGCAAAGGTGACGTAAATCGACAGTGCGGAAACCACCCCGATCAAGGCTCCCGTGATCTGCCACGCCCCTTCCACGCTGATTCCCTTGCTGTGGAGCAGGTCTACAAAAAAGGAAGGCATCACGATCCCCAGCAGCGTCCCCACGGTGTTGAAGCCGTACGCATAGGACCTCAGATGGGTCCTCTCCGTGTAATCATCGGTAAAATCAGCTCCCAAAGCGAGATAGGGAATATAAAACAGGCTGAAGCCGGACCAGAAGATGATGATCACGATCCCGTAATAGATGGCCTTTACCGCCGGGCCGGCGTCAACGGTATGAAACAGAAGGCAACAGGAAGCCGCAAGGATCGTCGCTCCCGCCAGGAGGAACGGCCTTCTTCTGCCCATTTTATTGCAGCTGTGATCCGACCAGAAGCCGATGAGGGGAGAGATGACGGCGTCCCAGAGAGCGGACACGCCAATCAAGGCGCCCACCACTGCGGGGTCGATGTGCACCACCGTGGTCAGAAAGAACATAAGAAACGTTCCGACGACACAGTAGGTAGCGGAGTCTCCCAATGCCGCGGACGCGTATGCAAATTTATTTCTCACAGATAATTTCATAACAGGATCCGTCATGCCGGCCTTTGCCGGCCGGGCGCGGCGGATGTCCTCCTTTTCCCCGCGGGCGGATTGCCGCAGTTGATGTTTCCATTCAATATAGGTATAATATATCATAATCAGGCGCACCGCAGAGGAGAAATTATGAGCAAGCACACCAATCTGTTGACCAACGACATTTATGAGAAGATCGAAGAATATATCGACCGGAACCATCTGGAGCCCCATGACAGGCTTCCCTCCGAGCGCTATCTTTCGGAGGTATGGAATGTAAACAGGCTCACCTTACGGGACGCTATCGAAAAGCATGTCTACGAGGGAAAATTGTATACCCTGCACGGAAAAGGCACCTTCGTGGCGCCCCCTAAGTATGTCGACAGCGTAAACCAGTTCATTTCATACTCCGCCGGCTGGAAGGCGGACGGCTATTCCGTGTCCAGCAGAAAGATTTCTTTTAAGAGAGTAGAAGCGAACAAAACCCTTTCCAAAAATCTCGATGTCAATCTCGGCACGGAGGTCTTTGAACTAAAAAGGGTCCGACTCCTCAACGACTCGCCCCTCTCCGTGGAAACCGCCTATATCCCCGTTTCCTTCTGCCCGGATCTGGACCGGCATGATTTCGAAAAGAAGTCGCTCTATGCCACCCTGGAGAAAACCTACGGCATAAAACCGGCCAAACAGCGCCAGGTCGCCAATCTGGCCGTGATGACCAAAAAGGAAAGCGAGTATCTCGAGGTGAAGGAAGGGGATCCGGTCTTTTATATCACAGGCGTGATGCGCGACGCAGACGGCCGGATCGTGGAGTACAGCACCGCCGTCATCCGGGCGGACCGGTATGCGTTAAAGACGAATCTGATCGCGGATCCCGAGGTTTGATCCTTCCCCGCGGCAGCGACGCCGGAAACCGGCGCGACCCGTGGCGATCCTCACTGTATATATTTTGCGTAATTTTCATAGGTGATCGGTTCCCCGACGAGGAAATAACCGGGCTCAAGATTCACCATATAATATGATATCATAAAGTGAAGGTGGGGCCCGGTGGCAAAGCCGGTGGAGCCCACTTCTCCTATTTTTTGTCCCCGTTCCACGATTTCCCCCGCTTCCACGGAAATGTCCCGCATGTGGTGATA
>DLFX01000059.1:0-1817 GCA_002482405.1 Firmicutes bacterium UBA7709
ATTCGATCACGCCGAAAACACTTCCGTGCTCCAGCTTGGCTCCGGTTTCCGGAAGTTCGACGTATACGATATCTCCCAGAGAGTGCTGAGCATAATCGGAGATGCCCACATACGCCTCGCCGCCTTCTACCTTCACCCATTCGTGATCATTTGAATAATACAGGCCTTCCACAACTTTCATCTTCATGTCCTCCTTGATTTGATTAAAAAATTATTTCCTGCGCAATAAAAAAATGCAAAGCAATATAATGCCTTGCATTCTCTGTTTCTTTTACCTGAAAGTATCGCCATAATAAAGTATGGCTTCCCCCTTCGGCGCCCCCTTGGGGTCTTTCCAGAGTTCTGTCAGATTGCGGTCCTTTTACCTGAGATCATCGTGGAATATCCTGGCACGGCATTCCGCTTACTCCTTCGGTGCTGCCTGCAAGCAAGCCCTTCGGTATCGCCTGCAGCAAACTCTCCCGCAATCATCATCCAAACTTTTCTATTTTTCTTAATAGTAGCATAAACCAAATTGCCGTGCAAGCATTGTTTATGTTTTTTTCAAAGGGGCTTTTTCAAAGCAAACGGTGGTCTGATTCATCACAACCGCTTCAGCAAAATTATTGATAAAGGTGGCTTTCTATGTTATAATTTCTAACAATTACAATAAATGAAAGACGATACATAAAATGAGTTTACGTGAAAAGACACATCAAAGATTTAATCTGGAAGGTTTCCGCCGCGAGCGGGAATTTAATCTTTTTTTGATCGCAGGGCTGTTTGCCGGAGTCGGCGCAGGCATTAACACATCCATATTCAACAACTATTTGAGCGATATATTCCGGCTGTCTGAGGAGCTCAGGGGCTTTCTGGAAGTGCCCAGAGAAGCGCCGGGCTTTATTATGATGTTCGTTCTGGCGTCTCTAAGCTTTATGGGCGATGTAAGGATCGCAATGCTGGGCATGGCGGCGGCAGGGCTGGGAATGCTCGGGCTCGGCCTCCTTTCGCCCGCCTTTGCGGTTATGATCATCTGGATGATGATGCTCAGCCTCGGCACCCACATGGTCATGACGGTAACGCCGTCCATCGGCATGTCCCTGTCCCGTCAGGAATCCTTCGGCTCCAGGCTTGGAACGGTCAGCGCCTTCGCCCTCATCGGAAATATCATCGCCTATATTTTAGTCCTGCTGGGTTTTCATTTCATGAATATGACCTATCGGACCGCCTTTATCATCGGCGCTGTTTTCTACGTGTTCGCCGCGCTCTCCCTTGGGTTGATGAAGAAAGGCGGGCCGGACCAGAATATCCAAAAACCCAAGTTTGTTTTCAGAAAGCGCTATCGGCTCTATTATGTCCTGGCCGTCATCAGCGGCGCGAGAAACCAGATCTTCATGACCTTTGCGCCCTGGGTGCTGATCAAAGTGTTCGGCGTAAGGCCCCAGATGTTCGCCATCCTGGGCATGGTCGTCGCCCTTGTCAGCATCGGCACGAGAAAGCTCATCGGCAAATTGATCGACAGCCGGGGAGAGCGGTTTGTCCTGACGCTGGAGGCCGTTCTGCTGTTCGCCATCTGTCTCGGATACGCGTTTTCGGCCAGGATCTTCCCAGCCGGCGTCGCCGTGGTGATCATCGCCGGCTGCTATGTCATCGATAACTCCATGTCCGCGGTGGAAATGGCGCGGTCGACCTATGTGAGGAAGATTGCCGTCGATCTTGCCGATGTGACTCCGACGCTGTCGACGGGCGTTAGCCTGCAGCACATCGCCTCCATGGTGATCCCTGTTTTCGGAGGTTTACTGTGGGCGGCAGTGGGGTATCAGGCCGTATTTCTGGCC
>DLFX01000059.1:1848-2669 GCA_002482405.1 Firmicutes bacterium UBA7709
ACTATCTTCTGACCCGTGCTCCCGCACCCTTCATCAGGCTTTCCACTTCCTTCAGGCTCGCCATGGAAGTGTCTCCCGGCGTCGTCATTGCAAGTGCACCGTGGGCTGCTCCGCAGTTGACCGCCTGTAAGGGGTCGCCGGTGGTCATCAGGCCATATACCAACCCCGACGCAAAGCTGTCGCCGCCTCCAATCCGATCGAATATCTCCAGCGCCGGATAGTCGTTTGCCTTGTAANNAGATGATAGTGCTCCAGTCATTGATGGTGGCGGATTTTACCGTGCGCAGGGTCGTAGCCACCGCTTCGAAATTGGGATACTCTTTCACCGCTTCACAGATCATCTTTTTATATCCATCCAGATTGAGTTTTTTCAGGTTTTCATCGTTACCTTCTATTTCAAGGCCCAGACACGCTGTAAAATCCTCTTCATTCCCGATCATTACATCGATGTATTTTGCAATTTCCCGGTTTACTTCCCGGGCTCTCTCTTTCCNNCAGAGAGGCGCGGTAATTAAGGTCATAAGAAACGACCGTATTATATTTTTTCGCAGTTTGGACTGCTTCCATCACGACGTCAGGAGTGGTCTCCGATAATGCCGCGAAGATCCCGCCCGTGTGAAACCACCGTGTTCCAAGGGTTCCAAATATGTATTTCCAGTCGATATCGCCCTTCTTTAACTGAGATACCGCAGTGTTTCCCCTGTCCGATACGGCAAGGGCACCCCGGACGCCATATCCCCGCTCTGCGAAATAGATGCCGTTCCTCACGGTACGGCCGACTCCGTCGAAGGGCGTCCATTTGATCAGGGAAGTGTCTACTC
>DLFX01000055.1:0-2914 GCA_002482405.1 Firmicutes bacterium UBA7709
TTCCCGATCGACCTGTTCTCCCATAAAGCCGCGCCATCTCTGATCACAGGCAATTCAATTATTGTGAAGCCGTCATCCGATAACCCCCTGGCGATTATACGCCTGGTTGAGCTCCTCATTGAAGCGGGAGTTCCCGAATGTGCGGTTCAGGTTGTGACGGGCAGAGGCGCGGTCGTAGGGAAATGGCTGGTCTCGAGTCCGAAGATAAACGCGGTCAGCCTCACGGGGAGTACGGACGCCGGAATCGACGTGGCAAAAGAAAGCGCGCCCCACTTACATAGATTTTTTCTTGAACTTGGCGGGAACGACGCTCTGGTCGTATATGCCGACGCGGATATCGATCTGGCTGTTGAAGAGGCGGTATTTGCCAGGACATTGAACGCGGGACAGACCTGCTGCGCAGCCAAAAGGTTCATCGTTGAGAGACCTGTGGCGGAAGAGTTCACAGCGAAGCTTTCAGAAAGGCTGAAAAAGATCAAAATCGGCGATCCCCTTGATCCTGAAACTGAAATGGGATGCCTGATCAGTGAAAAAGCGGCGGCACAGGTCGAAGAGCAGGTCCGGCACACGGTCGAGCAGGGCGCAAAGTGCGTCTGGGGGGGAAAACGTCTTGACAAAGCGTTCTTTGAACCGACTGTTTTAACCGGTGTGACCCCATCCATGGACGCGGCGCGGGACATGGAAATCTTCGGGCCTGTCTTTCCGATCATCGCTTTTGACACGTTGGAAGAGGCCGTGGAAATCGTGAATCAATCCATGTACGGCCTGATGGGCGGCGTAATGTCCAAGGATGTGAACAAGGCGATGAAAACAGCCGCGGGAATGGAGAGCGGCGGCATCGTCATCAACGGCGCCGGCAACTACAGGCCGTTGGAAATCCCCTTTGGCGGTTATAAAAAGAGCGGCCTGGGAAGGGAGGGCATTTCCTATACCCTTGAAGAAATGACGCAAATCAAGACGATTATTATGAAAAAGGTTCTTTTGTAAGAAGGTATCACTAACCGTTATTTCTCTATTAAAAATTTAATTGAGCTGAGTAGCATGAAAAAATTATTAGCAATTATCCTTGTAATCGGCATGCTGGGCGCAACCATGTGGGGGTGCACAACTCAGGAAGAAGCAACCCAGGCAAATACCGGCGACACATCCTCATCGGCTCCGGCAGCAAAGGATCCGAAGGATATTACCATCGGTTTGAGCATGCAGACACTGTCGGCGCCATATTTTGTCGCTCAGGAAAATGCGGTGAAAAAGAAATGTGAAGAATTAGGCGTGAAATGCGTTTCTATGGACGCCCAAGGCGATGTGAACAAACAGATCGCGGGAATTGAGGACCTGATCGCGCAAAACGTCGATCTGATCATTTTGAACCCCACCGATCCCAAGGGAATGATACCGTCTACAAAAGCGTGCACGAAAGCCGGAATCCCGGTGATCATAATGGATAACTCCATCGACCCGACCGCGGATTACATTACGTTGATCCAGTCCAACAACGTCGCCAACGGTGAGCTCGTTGGACAGTGGCTGGGAGAAAAAATGAAGGGCACGCCCATCAAGATGGCTCTGCTCAGCGGAAATCAGGGCAACATGCTTGGAGTCGACAGAAGAGAAGGCGTGATCCGCGGCTTGACAGAAGCACAGCTCAGACTTGCGAATAAGACTTCATTTACGATTCTGACTCAGGGCTGGGGTGCATGGTCTACCGACGGCGGACTGAAAGCGGCCGAAGATATCCTGGTTGCGGCTCCTGACATCAACGTTATCGTTGCGGAAAATGACAGTATGGCCCTTGGCGCTGTGAAGGCTGTTACAGCGGCGGGCAAAAAAGACAAGATCCTGATCTGCGCCGCTGCCGACGGACAGAAGGAAGCCCTTGAACTGATCAAAAAGGGTGAGTACGGCGCAACGGGTTTGAATGATCCTGCTTTAGTAGCTTCTACAACCGTCGATACCGCTANNCACGAATATTCCCAAGCTCATCTATACGGAGCCCGCGGTGATCACACAGCAGAATGTCGACCAATATTACAGGGCTGACGCTGATTTCTAAAAAAGCATAGCCGGAATATAGCGGGGCGAAGATTTCATTTATCTCCTCTGTAAGAATCTTGGGCGGTAAACGCCCAAGATTCTTAATATCAACAAGAGTTAAGAATATTACCCTTTGTTACCTTGTCAACAGAGGGTAACGGCTGGGGGTTATAAAATGTCGACGGAATACAAGGTAGAGATGATAAAGATCAATAAGTCATTTGGAGGCGTGCATGCCCTCAAGGATGTGACCTTCAGTGTAAAACCCGGTGAGATCCATGCGCTGGTGGGCGAAAACGGAGCTGGAAAATCGACGATGATGAAAATTTTATCAGGAGTATACCGGGAAGATTCAGGCACGATCAAGATCGACGGCAATGAAGTGACCATACATGATCCATCCATATCAAAAGAACTGGGGATCAGTATCATTTATCAGGAATTGATGCTGGCTCCGCATCTTACGGTCGCCGAAAATATCTTTATTGACCGCCTCAGCAATAAAATGGGCCTGGTCAATTATAATCAGCTTTTTAAAAAGGCTGAGGAATTGATTGCAAAAATCGGTTTTGATTTCAATCCAAGAGCTTTAGTCGGAAATCTGACCGTAGCATACCAGCAGGTCGTGGAAATTGCAAAGGCTCTTTCGAAGAACGCAAAAATATTGATTCTGGATGAGCCGACGGCAGTGCTCGCTCCGTCGGAAGTCGAAAAGCTTCTCGATCTTTTAATGAATTTAAAAGAAAAGGGCGTGAGCATTATCTACATTTCACACAGACTGGATGAGGTGTTCCGGGTCGCCGACAGGATCACTGTTTTGAAAGACGGCGCAGTCGTAAACACCTTTCTGAAGGACGCTGTGAAAAAAGACGATATCATC
>DLFX01000055.1:2928-3708 GCA_002482405.1 Firmicutes bacterium UBA7709
GAGGAAGCTGGAAGGTTTGTTCCCTTCCAGGGTCAGCAATTTGGGCGGCGAAATATTGAGAGTCGAAAATCTTTGCAATGGCGATAAGGTAAAGAACGTGTCATTCACATTGAGAAGCGGCGAAGTGCTGGGGATCGCGGGGCTTGTGGGGAGCGGCAGAAGCGAAACCGTAAGGGCGTTATTCGGCGCCGATAAGAAAGACCGCGGAATGATTTACCTCGACGAAAAACGGATCAGCGTTTCCAGCTGCAGGGATTCGGTCAGGCATAGAATCGGTTTTGTTCCGGAAAACAGGAAAGAACAGGGAGTGATATTATCCATGTCCCTGCGCAACAATATGACGATGACCAAGCTGAAGGACGTCACTCGCTTCCTTGGGGTCATTAACAGCAGGAAGGAAAAGGACATTGCCCAGAATCTTATTGAAACTTTGAAGATCAAAGCGTGGAGCCCTGAGATGAACACCTTCAATTTGAGCGGAGGAAACCAGCAAAAGGTCGTTCTGGCGAAGTGGTTCAATGCGGACTGCAGGGTCATGATCCTCGATGAACCTACGCGAGGCGTAGATGTGGGCGCCAAGTACGAGATCTATAATCTGATCAATGAACTTTCCGGAAAAGGCATCGGCGTCATTATGATTTCATCCGAGATGATAGAGATCATAGGCATGTGCGACAGGGCGCTGGTAATGCATGACGGTGAAGTGCGGGGCGAGCTTTCCAAGGATGAACTGAGCGAGGAAAACATCATGAGGCTGGCGATCAGCAGCAATGAACCGGT
>DLFX01000055.1:3743-3926 GCA_002482405.1 Firmicutes bacterium UBA7709
ATAGAATGCAAAGCAATATCATAAAAAAAGAATCGAAAGTTCAGGATTGGTTAAACGGCGATTCTATTAAAAAAACATTGTTGAAATATAATATATTTTTCATTTTCATTATCATGCTCATCGCGTCGAACTTTGTTTCGAGCTCCTTTCTTTCAGAGACAAACATATTCAATTTGCTGAGGT
>DLFX01000055.1:3934-6255 GCA_002482405.1 Firmicutes bacterium UBA7709
ATGGGAATGCTGCTTGTGATCATCACCGGCGGAATCGACCTTTCCGTAGGCTCTATCATGGCTTTTGCAAGCGTTCTCAGCGCATATTTTATCGCGTTCCATTCCATGAGCTCCGGCAGTTCAATCATTTTGACGATTTTAGTGTCCGCCCTGATCGGAGGGGTTTCGGGCTATCTGGTGGCGTTCAGGAATATGGCCGCGTTCGTCGCTACTCTTGCCTTGATGACGATCGCCAGAGGGCTTGCGTATATCGTATCAAAGGGAACGCCCATCATGGTGGATAATAAATACATCGACAGTATAGCAAACGGTTATTTATTAGGGATTCCGGCGTCGGTATACCTCATGCTTGGTATTTTCATCATCATAACCCTTTTGTTGAAGTACAGCGTTTTTGGAAGAATGCTGGTTGCAATCGGCAGCAATGAGGAGGTCGTGAGACTGTCGGGGATCAGGGTGCCTGTATATAAGTTTCTGGTCTACTGTATCTCCGGGGCTTTATGCGGGATCGCGGGAATCATCAGCACATCCCGCACAGGGGTAGGTTCGCCTCTGGTAGGCACCGGATATGAGCTCGACGCCATTGCGGCGGTAGTGATCGGCGGCGCCAGCCTGACGGGGGGAAAGGGACTTTCGTTCAATACGCTGATAGGGGTGTTTGTTCTCGGGATCATAGGCAATATTATGAACCTGCTGAACGTCGCCGCTTATCCGCAGCAGGTGATCAAGGGTATCATTATCGTGATCGCTGTTTTAGCGCAGGGCAAGGATTCTCAGAAAAAAGTATGACTTTACATAGCTAATTTAAACATAGCTGATCGGACGGGGGTAAAAAAGTGGTTACAGGAATAGAACATGCGGCGATCTGCGCAAAGAATTCAACGGAACTGAAAGACTGGTATCAAAAGGTCTTTGGGTTTGAACAGGTATTCGAAAATGATGAGAGGACTTACTTCCTGAAAGCGCAGAACGGTTTCCTGCTGGAATTTATACAGGAAACCGAACCGGGGGAGATAACCGTTGAAAAAAAGGGAGGAATCAGGCACATCGCCATCATGGTCGACGAGTTTGATCACATGATAGAACTCCTTGCCAAAGAAAAGACAAGTTTTATTACCGATCCGGATTTATTTTTAAAATCAGTAAACAACCCCGATTCGAAAGAATCAAAGCTTTTTTTATTCAGGGACCCTGAGGGAAATATCCTTCATTTAGTTAACAGGCAGCCGCCGCTCTAAAAAGGCGGAGATTCTGCATATTAACGTGTAATAATGAAAAATCAGGTAAAGAGGAAAAGCAGATGGAAAAAAACGAGGTTATAAAAAAGATTTGCGATTGCGGAGTCGTAGCGGTAGTGAGGGCGAAAAGCGCGGAGGAAGGGCTTGGAATAGCCGAAGCCTGCGCTGAGGCGGGGATCGGAGCTCTGGAAATAACATTTACGGTGCCCGGCGCTGNNTTCAGAGGTCTATCGATCCGGCGAAATCGCAGTAGGAGCCGGCACCGTGATGGATCCTGAAACCGCAAGGGCCGCCATGCTTGCGGGGGCGCAGTATGTCGTCAGCCCTTATTTCAACAAAGAGGTCGTCGCGCTTTGCAACAGGTACCAGGTGGCGTGCATGCCGGGGGCCATGACCGTGAAAGAGGTCGTTGAGTGCATGGAGGCCGGGGCTGATATCGTTAAGATCTTCCCCGGGGAACTCTTTGGCCCCAAAATCATAAAAGCGATCAAAGGGCCTGTTCCTCAGGCCAGGATGATGCCCACCGGAGGGNNCTCGACAATGTCGCCGAATGGATCAAAGCGGGAGCTGTGGCCGTGGGAGTCGGGGGAAGTCTCACCTCAGGCGCCGGAAACGGCGACTATAAAGCCGTAACGGAGACGGGCAGGAAATTTATCGAAAAAGTTAGAGACGCGCGTGCAGAGTAGCTTGATGACGCGCGGAAGCACAAGCTAAAAAAGGAGGCACATGCATGTCTGCAATAGAAGTAAAACCGAGGGATCGCTGCAGGTATGACTGTATATCCCTTGGGGAAGTCATGCTGAGGTTCGATCCCGGAGCCGGCAGGATAAAAAGTACAAGAGAGTTTAAGGTATGGGAAGGCGGCGGCGAATACAACGTATCACGGGGCCTCAGAAAATGCTTTGGTATGGATACCGCGATCGTTACGGCCTTTGCCGACAATGATATCGGCAGATTGGCGGAAGATCTTATCATGCAGGGAGGAGTAGACACTTCCCTGATCAAATGGACGCCCTTCGACGGAGTCGGCCGTACCGTGAGGAACGGCATCTATTTCGCAGAGCGGGGATATGGCGTCCGGGG
>DLFX01000066.1 GCA_002482405.1 Firmicutes bacterium UBA7709
GAAGCGCAAAGTTGGTATTCTCGGTTCTCAGGGCGGGGTCGGCATAACTGTGGCCGTTTACCGTCACGATCCCGTTGGTGTTCTCCGCCACCACCTCGCCGTATGGGTTCATACAGAAAGTCCGCACCATATCGTTATATTTGTCCGTCTTGTATACGATCTTGCTTTCATATACATCGTCGGTGATATGCTTGAAAATCTCCGCGGGAAGCTCGACGCGCACGCCGATATCCACCCGGTTTTTCTTCTGTTCGATATCGAATTTATCGCAGATGGATGAAATCCACTTGGAGCCGGAGCGGCCCGTAGCCAGCACCAGATCCGTACATTCGTATTCCTCGTTCTTGTCGGTGACGATGCGGAAACCGTCCTCCGTCTTTTCCACGTCCAGAACCTGGGTGTTAAACTGGGTGCTGACCCTGTCCTTCGTGTATTCGTAGATTCTCTCCAGAATTTTGACGTTCCGGTCGGTTCCCAGATGCCTTACCTTCGCGTCCAGCAGATGGAGGTTGTTTCTCAGCGCTAATGTTTTCAGATCTGAATTTGTGGTGGAATAGAGCTTGGCGTCCTCGCCGCCCATGCTGCAGAGAACCTGATCGACGTATTCCATCAGTCCCAGCGCTTCTTCCGTTCCGACATAATTGTGAAGGTCGCCGCCGAACTGGGTGGTGATATTGTATTTTCCGTCCGAGAGGGTACCCGCTCCGCCGTAGCCGTTCATGATGTGACAGGGCGCGCAGCGGATACAGGTCTGAACCTTACCGCTTTTGATGGGGCAAAGCCTGCCCTCAAGCCCGGCGCCCTTATCGATCATGAGAACCGTGGCATGGTTGGGAAGCTTGGTCAGCTCATAGGACATGAATACCCCGCTGGCTCCCGCGCCGACGATTATAATATCATATTTTTTCATATTAATCTCCGCTTTCTGTGTTTTGTTGATTCAAGTCAACCCTCGCAGGTGCGCAACTGAAACTACGACAGCACTATTATATGCCGTCCTTTCATTCCTCGCAATAGGTATTTCTGCGGTCAAGCAGTGTTTCAATAAGCCTTACGCGATCTGAGTCGCTATGATGCCGTTGATCTCCTTGGACAGATCCTGAATGGAATCCGCGGCCCGGTTTCTGGTATCCAGCATTTCCGCCGCGTATTTGTAGAACACTTTTCCGTAATCGGTCAGAAAGGCTTCCCTGCCCGTTCTGTCGATCAGCCTGACGCCCAGCTCCTTTTCCAGTGAAGAGATCCTGGCGCTGATGGTCGGCTGCGTTAAAAAGCAGACGTCCGCCGCCTTGGAAAAACTCTTGTTGTCAACAACCGATACAAACGCTTCAATTTGCTTAAAATCCATAATCAGCTCTCCTCCTCACTCATTCATGGTCTTATGATAACTCATTTCATCCGCATATCTGGCCGCCTGTACCGCCGCCATCGCTCCATCCGCAGCCGCGGTGACCACCTGCCTGAGATACTTTTCCCTGATGTCGCCTGCCGCGAACACGCCTGGCAATCCGGTTTTCATATTTTCGTCGGTAATGATATATCCGCTGTCCGATAGATCCAACTGCCCTTTATAAAGCTCCGTGGCAGGGTCGAATCCGATAAACACAAAGAGCCCGAAGGTTCCGTCCTTGGGATCGGCCTTGATCTCGGTGACGGTGTGATCCTTTACATTTTCAACCAGCATGGATTCCAGGATTCCGTCCCCCTTGACCTCCAGGACCCGGGAATTATACATGAAATGAATCTTTTCGTTCTTAAAAGCCTGCTCTTGAATGGATTTTGCGGCTCTCAGAAGATCTCTCCGGTGGATCACGGTCACCTTCCGGGCGAACTTGGTAAGATAGATTGCCTCTTCAACCGCCGCGTCTCCCCCGCCGACCACATAGACGTCCAGACCCCTGAAAAAGGGTCCGTCACAGGTCCCGCAATGGGAGATCCCTCTCCCTATAAAATCTTCCTCGCCAGCGCAGCCGATGGATTTAGGAACGGCTCCCCCTGCAATGATGACGCTTTTCGCCTGATAGCTTCCCTTGGCGCAGGTGATGGTTTTGATCTCGTCCTTTAGGGAAACCTCTTTTACAGAGTCGTTGATCTTTTCAATCCCAAACTTCTGTACCTGGGCCGCCATCCTGCCAATGAGAGATTCGCCGCTTTCCTCCGAGGGCGAGCCCGGATAGTTCTCAATTTCCGCCGTCTGTACGATCTGCCCGCCGTCCGGTCCCTGTTCGATGATCAGGGTGTCGAGCATCGCCCTTCCCGCGTAGATCCCCGCAGACAGACCCGCCGGTCCGGCGCCGATAATGATCAAGTCGTATACCTTCATATTTCACCTCAAATGCTTCGATTCGCAGATTTTTACCGCAATAAAAAAAACAGAACAGAAAGAATAAACGCCTTTCCGCTCTGTTATTAACCTGAGAGATTCCTCCTTGGGAGTTGCCCCTTCGGTGCTTAACTGAAATTNNTGAAGCTTTCCAGAGTTCTGTCCGGCTGCGGTCCACTTTACCTGAGATCATCGCATCGATTATGGCTCGTCAATGCTTACACCTTCGGTGTTGCCGGAGCAATCTCTCCCGCAGCTTTCATCCAGATCCTATTCAATTTTTTAATTGCTATTAATATTTTCTATAACAAGGTTATTATACCAATTATTCGGCATGTTAATCAACTGTTTTTTTAATTTCTTTAGTTATGCTGGTAAAATGGCCGCCGGCAAGAACAGCGAGCTGCAAATACAGCCAGGCGCCCAATCTAAAAAAAAGAGCGGGAGCAGAGGAATTAAATTCCTTCTGCTCCCCTATCGGCTTTTGAATCAATTGGTTCCGCGAGTTCAGCCCGACGCTGGCGCTGATATTTAGATCAGTTTCTTTGTTTTTTCATCCCGCTGCGGAATGGGGGTATCGTCGAGCTTGTCGATATCGTTTAAATATGTCTTTGTCTCTTTTACTACTACTCCGCTGAGGAGAAGGACGCAAACCAGATTCGGAAGCGCCATCAAGGCGTTCAGCGCATCTGCGACATTCCATACCAGCCCGAGGCTCATGAGGGAACCGAGGAAGGTAAAGATGATGTAGACGATTTTATAAGGCATGATTATTTTTTTACCAAACAGATATTCGGCTCCCCGTTCCCCGTAGTAGGACCAGCCAAGGATCGTTGAAAAAGCAAATGTGATCAAGCCAAAGGTCAGGACGATTGGGCCGAGTACCGGGATCTTGCCGAAAGCAAAGCTCGTANNCACTGCTCCGTCAACCGCGCCGCCTGTTACGACGAGATCGGGATGCGCTATGATCGTGCTGACAAGGGTGAGACCGGTGATTGCACAGATGACGACCGTATCCCAGAACGTACCTGTTGAAGACACCAGCGCCTGTCTGACCGGATTTCTCGTTTTCGCGGCCGCCGCTACGATGGGGGCTGATCCCATGCCGGACTCATTTGAAAATAAGCCTCTGGCAACGCCGAACCGGGCCGCCATCATCACGCTGGCTCCGATGAACCCTCCTCCCGCGGCGTGTGGAGTAAAGGCAGCCTTGCAGATCAACGCAACGGCGTCATCCAAATAGGAGAAGTTTATGATCAGAATGATCAGGCAGCCGAGGACATAGAAGATCGCCATGAAGGGCACAAGCGCTTCGCAGGCCCTGGTTATGGATTTTACTCCGCCGATAATAACGACGCCCACCAGCACCGACAAAATGAGCCCNNAGCCCGGTAGCCCATAGCGGAATATGTAGGTTTGTCTCTACGACTTTTGCCACCGCGTTTGCCTGTACGGAATCGCCGATTCCAAAGGCGCACAGGCCTGCAAACGCTGCAAACAGTACACCAAGCCATTTCCATTTCAAGCCGCGTTCCAAGGCGTACATCGCGCCGCCTAACATAGTCCCGTCGGAAGTTTTGACTCTGTACTTGACAGCTAACAATGCCTCCGAATATTTTGTGGCGATGCCGAATACGCCGGTCAGCCACATCCACAGAACCGCTCCGGGCCCTCCCAGTGCAATGGCGGTCCCTACGCCGACGATGTTTCCGGTTCCCACGGTAGCCGCCAGAGCGGTGGTCAATGCTCCAAACTGTGAAACGTCTCCAACGCCGTCCGGGTCTTTCTTGACCGACAATTTAATGCCCAACCCTATTTTTCTTTGGATAAATCCTGTTCTAAAAGTCATGAATAAATGCGTGCCAAACAATAAGACGAGAAATACCGGTCCCCAAAGGTAGCCATTCAACCAGGTAATAAAACTATTTACTGTTTCCATACTCGCTAATTTCCTTTCTTACATATTTTTGTGGATTTTTGTGGATTTTACAAGTGCATGATTAATTATAATAATTATTTTTATAATTTACCATAATTTATTCACTTTTTATATATAAAATTATTTCGATAAAAAAGAACAAATAAGCGAAATTTTTGTCGATTTAAGGAATATTAATGGCAGTAATTCATAATATTTATGTCAATCAACAACAAATCCGTAATTTTTTTTGTCATTTCAGCCCTTTATTTTTAATGTATAAGCTTCTTTTATCCTTTATTTTTAATGTGCAAATTGCTTCAGCCGTCCTTTTCAGCCTCGATTTCTTTCAGCCAGGGGAACCGGGGCCCCATCGATCCGCTCGATGTTGCCATCGATAAGGTAATATTCCGTCTCTTTTGCCACGACTCCGCTCAGGAGCAGAATGCAGACCAGATTGGGGACCGCCATGAGCATGTTCAGAGTGTCCGCAATATTCCATACCGTCGTGAGGCTCATGACCGCTCCGAGAAATGTGGTCATGACATAAATAGCCCGATAGGGGGGGATCGCCGCCTTGCCGAAGAGATACTCCGCCCCGCGCTCTCCGTAATATGACCAGCCGAGAATGGTGGCAAACGCGAACACGATGATTCCCACGGAAAGGATGACGGGGCCCGCCACTGGGATCTGCGCAAAGGCCAGGCTGGTAAGAGCCGCGCCGTCGATCTCCTGTCCAGTCGCCGTAACCGCCGGATTTGCGAGGATCGTGCTGACGAGAACGATCCCCGTGAGGGCGCAGAGCACCACTGTGTCCCAGAAGGTTCCCGTGGACGATACCAGGGCCTGCCTGACGGGATTTCTCGTCTGGGCGGCGGCGGCCACGATGGGGGCGGAGCCCAGTCCCGATTCGTTGGAGAAGAGTCCTCGTGCGATGNNGGCGGCGGAACCCATGCCGGATTCATTGGTAAAAAGCCCTCTTGCCACCCCGTATCTTACCGCCGCCATAACTCCGGCTCCTGCAAAGCCCCCTCCCGCGGCCTGGGGGGTAAACGCCCCATGAAGAATAAGGAGAATTGCGTCCCCGACAAAGGCTCTGTCGATGAATAAAATAATGAGGCAGCCGGCGACATAAAAGGCCGCCATGAAGGGGATCAGCATTTCGCATACCGCGGTGATGCTCTTTACCCCGCCGAGGATCACAACGGCGACGGTCACCGCCATGACCAGACCGGAAATCCAAAGAGGGATTTCGAAGTTTTCAGTCACCACCTTTGATACTGCGTTGGCCTGAACGGCGCACCCGATTCCAAAGGAAGAGAGCATGGTAAAGGCCGCAAAGAGCACTCCCAGCCATTTCATATTCAATCCCCGTTCCAGCGCATACATCGCTCCGCCGAGCATGGTTCCGTCGGAAGTTCTGACACGGTATTTTATGGAGACCAGCGCCTCCGCGTATTTTGTAGCCATGCCGAAGATTCCCGTCATCCAGATCCAGAGGACCGCTCCGGGGCCGCCCAGCGCAATGGCAGTTCCGACTCCTACGATATTTCCGGTCCCAAGGGTAGCCGCAAGGGCGGTTGCCAGCGCTCCGAACTGGGATACGTCTCCCACGCCTCCCTTATCCTTCGCAAAGGACAGCCGGATTGCCAGTCCAAGCTTTTTTTGGATGAATCCTGTTCTGACCGTCATGAAAAGATGCGTGCCAAATAATAAAATCAAAAGCGGAGGCCCCCAGAGGTAGCCGTTCAGCCATGTAAAAAATTGATTGATCCCTTCCATATCCCTCGATTTCCATCCGTTTTCTTGTTAACATTCTGTCCGGCGTTTTAGCGTCGTTGATAGATTTTCGCCATATCTTCTAAATATATATGTGGCATCGACACATAAAAAGACCTCTGCAGCGCAGAGGTCCTCAGACATTATTCTTGAATCGTCAGTCCTTTGTTTTATCTTCTATTCTTCCTCGACAGTAATCTTCTCGAATTCTTCTACGACCTGCTTGAATTCTTCATCGTCTTCAATGTCGACCAGTTCGAATTCGTCATCACCCGTCTCCTTGTATCCATAGATGTAAACATCGTCAGTTCCGTCGTCAGGTATCAAAGCAATGTATTCCTTGCCATTGAATTCGAATACGCCCATGATCTCGCATTCCACTTCCTGCCCGTCGTCAAATTCAAGCGTAAGGAAATCGGCGTCATCATCCGAGCAGCTGCAATCGTCGCTGCATCCGCCAGGCATACATTTCTCTTTATCTCCCATAATAGTCCTCCATTATCATCAAAATTAGTGGGTGTCTTTGTGTACTTCAACTATACCATTATATTTTGCAGGAATCAAATGAAATTATTCATTTTTTCGCGGCTCTTCAGGGGCTTTTCCCGAGGCCCATTCGACAATTTTCTCCGCTGCCGGCTTCGTAATTCCAGGCACCTGACAAAGCTCCTCAAATGTCGCCTCCTTGATTCTATCAATGCTGCCAAAATGCGACAGCAATGTATTTCTTCTTTTTTCACCGATTCCCTCGATGGTATCCAAGGCGGATTTCTGCAGCGACTTTTTCCGCAGGCCCCGGTGGTATTCGATGGCAAACCGGTGAACCTCCTCCTGAATGGACGCGACATATCGGAACAAGACCGGATTTTCCTTCAGGTCCAACTCCCGCTCCCCATAGAGCAGGCCTCTGGTGCGGTGCTTATCGTCCTTCACCATTCCTGCGACACGTATGTCGATTTTCATGGCGCTGAGGACTTGCTCTGCTGCGGAGACCTGGGGTTTTCCACCGTCCATCAGGATCAGATCCGGGAGCCTTCCAAAGCGCGGATCGCCCTGAAGCCCGCGCTTAAATCTCCGGTAAAGCACCTCCTGCATGCTGCCAAAATCGTTAGGCCCCTCCACCGTCTTGATTTTAAATCTCCGGTAGTCCTTGCGCATGGGGCGGCTGCCTTCAAAGACGACCATGGCACCTACCGAATCCACTCCGTAGATGTTGGAGATGTCGTAGGCCTCAACGCGCCAGTCCCGTCCCTGGGGTCCATCGGAGATAAAACCTTCCAGCGCGTTGCTGATGGCCGAATTCTTCTCTCTGAGATTGTTGGCCCTTTCGTCCAGAGTTTTCATCATCTCGATCACGTCGTGCTTCGCCAGGTCAAGAAGCGCTTTTTTGTCCCCCTTCTGAGGGACGGCGATCTTTACCGCGCTGCCCCGCAACCCCGACAGCCATTGCTCCAAAAGCTCCGTTTCGACAGGCTCGCTCTCTACGAGAATCTCCTTGGGGATCATGGTGTTGCCCGAATAGTACTGCTTGATGAAGGCCGAGACAACTTCGTTCAATTCGTCCTCTTCCCTGGCCTGCATGGGGTAGCTTTCCCTGCCGGAGAGCCTTCCCTGCCGCACGAAAAATAAAACGACATGCGCGTCTTTTTCTCCTTTCGCGCCCAGAATCACGTCCATATCCCCGGCGGACAGCAGAACTACCCGCTGCTTTTCCGTAATGGCATTGACCGCGGCGATATAGTCCCGGTATTCCGCCGCTCTTTCATAGTTCATCTCCCCGGCAGCCTCGGTCATCTTCTCATTGAGCTCGTCCAGCACCTTTTTGTTCTTTCCGTTCAGCAGGTCCACCACCTGGTCCACCGCCTTCAGATATTCCTCTCTGGGAACCATGCCTGTGCAGATCCCGCGGCACTGATTGATGTGGTAATTGAGGCAGGGCTTGAAGCCCTCCGGAAATCTATGAGCGGAGCAGCGCTTCAGCGCAAAGATGCCGTTCAGCAGGTCGATGAGTTGGTTCACCGCCGTAACGTCGGTATACGGGCCAAAATATTTACAGCCGTCGTGATAGATCCTCCTGGTCTTTAATATCCTCGGATAGGCTTCGTTGGTGGTGATTTTGATATACGGATAGGTTTTATCGTCCCGCAGGAGAACATTATACTGGGGCATATACTTCTTGATCAGGTTGTTCTCCAGGATCAGGGCTTCCATTTCCGTGCTGGTGGTGATGTATTCGAATTCTTCGATATGGGAAACCATCGCCCTTACCTTGGGGTCCATATTCCGGGAGGACTGGAAATATTGGCGCACCCGGTTCTTCAGGGAAACGGCTTTGCCGACGTAAATCACCTGTCCCAGCTTATCCTTGTGAAGGTAGACCCCGGGCTTGTCCGGAAGCTTTTTTAAATTTTCCTGTATGTCAAACATAGACTCAAACTCTATACTTTCATTTTTTTCTATTTTAACACCTGTGGGCTCCCCCTGCAACTGCCCGTCCGCTTTGCGGCGAAGCTTTCAGCCCTAAATTTTCTGATCAAATTGATCAACTTTATGCAGAAAATTGTGACAGTTTCCCGTTAATTATATAACGAATTTAATAGACAAGAAACCTGTCATAGTATAGAATACTTTCATGAGATTATAGTCTATTTTCTTGCATTAAAGTAGAAATGCAAAGGCTGAAAGGAGATCTTATGAACAACGCCAAAACCAATGGCTTTGGAGTTTTAACCAGCGAGCTGGCTTTGAAGATCGACGAGATCATAACGAACTATCAAAGCAATTCGACAAAGCTGGTAGGTATCCTGCTCGACATTCAGGATATTATTCNNATCCCAAGAGAAGTGGCCGCGTATGTCAGTGAAAAAATGAACATACCGCTGAGCAAAATCTACGACGTCATTTCATTCTATGCCGCCCTGTCTGATGTGCCGAGAGCTGATTATGTCATTCAGTTATGTGACAGCGTCGTCTGCAAAGTCACCGGAAACACGGCCCTTAGAGACGCCATCACCGACCTGCTGGGAATCGGAGAGCAGGAATCCACCGCCGACGGTAAATACTGGCTGGAATATACTCCATGCTTNNATATTTCTCCCGCCATGAGAATCAACGGCAAGGTATTCGGCAATCTCACTTCACGAGACAGCGTAAAAGCTGTTCTCGCGCAGTATAAGTAGGGGGGGTGTTTCAAATGTCTCAAACTGTAAGCTTTATTACGGAAAACTTCGGAAAGTATGATCCGAATTCCATCGACTCGTACCTGTCCATCGGCGGCTTTACCGCCACAAGAAATGCCCTGGCCATGTCCTCC
>DLFX01000197.1:0-9366 GCA_002482405.1 Firmicutes bacterium UBA7709
TGCCTGATATCGACGTGGTAGAAGACGGCGATACATTTGAGGAGAATTCGGAGAAGAAGGCGAGAGAGATCATGGAGCTTTGCGGCGAGATCACCATTGCCGATGATTCGGGACTTGAGGTGGACGCCCTGGGAGGCGCTCCCGGGGTGATTTCCGCGCGGTTTGCCGGGGAGGACGGGAACGATCTCAAGAACAACGAAAAACTGCTCTCGCTCCTTGCTGACGTACCGCCGGGGCGGCGGACGGCCCGTTTTGTCTCTGTGATCACCATGATATATCCCGACGGCGATAAAATTGTTGCAAGAGGAGAGTGCGAAGGGCATATTATTTATCAACCGGAGGGAAGCAACGGATTCGGCTATGACCCCCTGTTTGTTCCCGTTGGATACGATCGCACCTTTGGAGAACTCTCCGCCGCTGAGAAGAATGAGATCAGCCACAGGGGAATCGCGTTGCAGAAGTTGAGAGAGAAGCTCCAGGAAAAAGGAAAAGAGCTAAATGAATAAAAAAAGATGGATGAACCTGGCTTTGATGGTCTTTAAGAGGATGTTGGACCCATACTTTCAGGGGGTAGCTGCGGAGCTGGCCTTTTTCTTTCTGCTGTCCCTTGTCCCCATGGCTATCATTTTAGGAGAACTTCTGGGCGTATTTTCCATTTCCATGAACGTGGTGCGGCATTTGATTTCCCAGTATGTTTCCCCCGATATTGCCGAGACCCTTGCGCCTTATCTGACCTATACGACCTCGGGGGTCGCCAGCGTCGCTTTCATCGTATTTGCGCTGTGGGCGGCATCCAAGGCCCAGTATTCCCTGATGCGGATATCAAATTATTCCTTTACGGGGCAGCCTTACGGAGGAAGAGGCTTTTTCAGGGAGCGGTTCCGGGCGATCAAAACCATCCTCATCACTCTTTTTACATTGACCTTTGCGCTGATCATTCTCGTTTACGGAGAGATCATCATCGACATTTTTACCGCTTATGTAGATCAATATCTGCATCTCAAGTTCGCATTCGACGGGATCTGGTTTGTGATCCGGTGGCCGGTAGCCATGGCGCTGTATTTCTTGATGGTGAGCTACAATTATTACGTGCTTCCATCGAAACGGGTCCGGTTCAGGAAAATATTGCCCGGAAGCATCATGGCGTCCGTCGGCATGTTGATCGCCACGTGGATCTATTCCTACTACGCCGCTGTTTTTGCGAACTACGACCTGCTGTACGGAGGCCTTGCCTCCATCGTCGCGCTCCTGATCTGGTTCTATATCATGGGTTATATTCTGGTCATCGGAATCCAGGTGAACGCCATATGGGACGATACGAAAAACATGAAATAGCTGTAAGTATGATAAAAGAGCCGCCGTGATGTGGGGCTCTTTTTATATGCGCCGTGCCAGGCGTATTAAAAAACTTTACATCGAGGCGGCTCAGATCACTCTTACAGCTATGATCCCTTTGGCCATTCCGTTGCTTTTCAGCGCTTTTGTCAATTCCGCCTCGTCAACCTCGGAATCGACGTCGATGAGGGTGTAGGCAAGCTCGCCTTTGCTCCTGTTGTTCAGGTCCGAGATGTTGATGTTCATGTCGGCGAGGATTCCTGTGATCTTGCCCAGCATCGCGGGGATATTCCTGTTCAGAACGCAGATCCTTGCAGTGGTGGTGCAGACGCCCAGGGAACAGCTCGGGAAGTTGACAGAGTTGTTGATATTGCCGTTTTCAAGGTAATCCATCAGCTGGTCCACCGCCATGATGGCGCAGTTTTCCTCCGACTCCTCGGTGGACGCGCCAAGGTGCGGAATGCAGATGGCTTTGTCAACGCAGAGGATGTTTTCCGACGGAAAGTCCGTCACATAGCTTCTGACCTTGCCGGACTCCATCGCTTTGATGATGTCGGCTTCGCTGACGATCTGATCCCTGGAGAAATTCAGGAGGGATACTCCGTCTTTCATCATGGCAAACCGCTTTTCATTGATCATTTCCTTTGTGTTTTCCATGAAGGGCACATGGATCGTGATGTAATCGCACTGGGGCAGGATGGGGTCCAGGGATTCGTAAACCTTTACCGTCCTGGAAAGCTCGTGGGCGTTATGGACAGAGATATACGGATCATAGCCGATGACATGCATGCCCAGGCTCTCGGCGGCGTTGGCGACCATGACTCCGATGGCGCCGAGGCCGACGACTCCGAGGGTCTTTCCTTTGATCTCATGACCAGCAAACTTTGATTTGTTTTTTTCGACGGTTTTTGAAACGACGTCCTTGAGGGTCTTTGTCCACGCGATAGCGCTGGTCAGATTTCTGGCCGACATGAGGATTCCCGTCAAAACCAGCTCCTTGACCGCGTTGGCGTTGGCTCCCGGCGTGTTGAAAACGACGATCCCTTTCTGGGAACAGAGATCGATGGGGATATTGTTTACGCCGGCTCCGGCTCTTGCGATGGCCTTGAGATTGCCGGGCAGCTCCATAGAATGCATGTCCTGGCTCCTGACGAGAACCGCGTCCGCGCCGGACACGTCGTCTCCGACCTTATATTGGTTATTGAATCGCTTCAAACCCTTTCCCGATATTTTATTTAAAGTTGCTATCTGATACATTTTTCCGTCTCCTGATTTAATTTTTTTATTAGTATTGCTTTTTTCTATAGCGATCAAGTAAAATTATAGCACTTTACCATCTGTCCGTAAAGTGCTATAATGAGTTAAATATAAACTTTTGGGGGTGAAAATCGATGAGCAAATCGGAAAGAGTATACAATTTCTCGGCAGGCCCCTCTATGCTTCCTTTGGAAGTAATGGAACTCGCTGCTGAGCAATTGACAAATTACAACGGCTGCGGAATGTCCGTCATGGAGATGAGCCACAGATCAAAGGAATTTGAGGAAATTCTCCACTCTGCGGAAAGTGATCTGAGGGAGATCATGAACATTCCGGACAATTACAAGGTAATGTTTCTACAGGGCGGCGGAACGCTTCAGTTTGCAATGATCCCCATCAATCTGCTCCGCAAATCGAAAAAGGCGGATTACATCATCACCGGCACCTGGTCAAAGAAGGCCTACGATGAAGCCGTAAAGTTCGGTGAGATCAAAGTCGTCGCATCTTCGGAAAAAGACAATTTCAACCATATTCCCAAAGTGAAAAAGGAAGATTTTTCACCGGATGCGGACTATGTCTACATAACGCTGAATGAAACGATCCACGGGCTGAGATATCCTGAAATTCCCGATACGGGGGATATTCCGCTGGTGGGAGACCTCTCTTCCTGTATTCTGTCGGAAGAGGTGGACGTCTCGAAATTCGGCCTGATCTACGCGGGCGCACAGAAGAATATCGGGCCTGCCGGCGTTGTCATCGTCATCATCAGAGATGATCTCATTGGCTTCGCACCGAAAAATGTACCGGCTTATCTGGATTACAAAATTCATGTAAACAACGATTCCATGTATAATACGCCTCCGACTTTCGGAATCTATATCGCGGGGGAAGTATTTAAAAACATCAAGCGCCTGGGCGGAGTTCCCGCGCTGGAAAAGATCAACAGGGAAAAGGCGGAGAAGCTGTACGCATATATCGACGGAAGCAGCCTTTACAAATGCCCGGTGGCAAAGGGCGACAGGTCTCTGATGAATGTGGTCTTCGTTACAGGAGACGAGGTGCTGGATAAAAAATTTACCTCGGAGGCCAAAGCGGCCGGACTGCACAACCTGGGCGGGCATCGTTCCATCGGAGGGATGCGGGCGAGCATCTATAACGCGATGCCCATGGAAGGCGTCGACGCTCTGATCGCCTTCATGGAAAAATTCGAGACGGAAAATAATAAATAATAAAAAATTACACAAATTAATCACATTGGAGATGCTTTCTTATGGTATCATTAGAAGGCATTTTCCGTTATTAAGGAGACCCTTACAATGAAATACCTGATTATGGTACCTGACGGGGCGGGAGACGAAGAAATCGACGCGCTGGGAAACAGAACTCCTCTGCAGGCGGCCAGAATGACGAATATAAACAAATTAGCGCAAAAAAGCATGGTGGGGACGGTGAGGACCATTCCGCCGGGAATCGCGCCGGGCAGTGACGCTGCAAACCTGTCGGTAATGGGATACGATCCGGCAGTTTACCTCACGGGGAGGTCTCCTCTGGAAGCGGCCAGCATGGGAATCAAAATGTCGGACACGGATGTGTCCTTCCGGACGAACCTTGTGACCCTCACGGGGGAAGGCGGCTATGAGGATCTGACCATCGCCGATCACAGCGCCGGCGACATCACCAGTGAAGAAGCAAAAGTTTTGATCGAATATATCGACGAAAAGCTGGGCACAGAGTCCATCCGGTTCTATTCCGGGGTAAGCTACAGGCATGCCATGATCGTGAAAAACGGGTCGACGGACTATGAGCTGCAGCCTCCTCACGACGTTCTCACCCAGAGGGTGGGCGGCCATCTTCCAAAGGGGGAGGGTGCAGAATTCATCACGGAGATGATGAAGGAGAGCTACCGGCTCCTGTCCGTTCATCCCATCAATCTGGAACGTGTAAAAAAGGGTCTCAATCCCGCAAATTCCATCTGGATATGGGGCCAGGGCACAAAGCCCCGCCTGACGTCCTTTTATGACAAATTTGGAATCAGGGGAACGGCGATTTCGGCTGTTGACCTGATCAAGGGCATCGCGCTGTGCGCGGGTCTGGACTCCGTAGACGTGGAAGGCGCCACGGGAACCATCCATACCAATTTCAAGGGCAAGGCCCAGGCGGCGATTGAAGAATATAAAAAAGGACGGGATTTTGTCTATCTGCATCTGGAAGCGCCCGACGAATGCTCCCATCAGGGAGACATGGAAGGCAAGATCAAGTCGCTTGAGCTGATCGACCAGCTGGTATTCGGGCCGATTCTGGATTATCTTTACTCCACCGGGGAAGCATTTAAAGTGCTTATCCTTCCGGATCACAGAACGCCGCTGTCCACCAGGGCGCATTCCGCGGTGCCGGTTCCCTATGTGCTGTATGACAGCGAGCATGAGGCTGCGGCTGATCCGGAGAGGGCTTTCAATGAGAAAGAAGGGGAAAAAGGCAGATTTTTTGAAAACGGGTTTGAATTGGCCGATTACTTTTTCGCATAGATTCGCATAAATTCGTACTCTGTTACAGCATTTCGGTGTTGCAGGGTACCTTTACAACGGGGTTATGATGAGAAAAATAGTTTCAATAATTTTAACGGTATTGGTTTTGATAAACGCGGCGCCTGTCGTTTCTTTCGGCGCCACAGATCCGCCTGACATTCTGGCGGAGACCGCTGTCGTGATCGACGCAAAAACAGGACAGGTACTCTACGATAAGAACATGAACGAACAAAGAGAGCCGGCAAGCACCACTAAGGTGATGACTTCGTTGCTGGCTCTGGAAAACCTGGACCTGAATCAGACGGTTACCATCGACGCGGAAACCCCCTATACCGGGGGCAGCAGGATCTATCTCCTCGAAGGGGAACAGGTCACGGTGGAGCAGCTGATGTACGCGATGCTCCTTGAGTCGGCCAATGACGCGGCGGTGGCTCTGGGCAAACAAATCGCGGGAAGCATCCCTGCCTTTGCCGACATGATGAACAAAAAAGCGACCGAGCTTGGCGCCAAGAACACGCACTTTGTCAATCCTAACGGGCTCCATGAGGACGGTCATTTGACGACGGCCTACGACCTTGCCCAGATCGCAAGGGAGGCCATGAAAAACGAGGAATTCAGAAAACTGGTAATGACTTATGATTACGCGCTCCCGGCGACCAACAAACAGCCTGAAACAAGGTATTTTCACAACACAAACCGTCTGATTTATGACGAGAAGACCAAGGAGCTGGTAAACGGAGTCATGCGGCCGGCAAAATATGACGGCGCCACCGGGATCAAGACGGGTTATACCCCGGAAGCGGGCGGCTGCCTCGTTGCAGGCGCCAAGCGGGGAGATACGGAACTGATCTGCGTCGTAATGAAATCCACCTCGGAAGGCCGGTTTACAGACTCCATCGCCTTGCTGGATTATGCCTTTGCAAATTTTAAAAGCGTAAAAGCCGTCAATAAGGGGACGGTTTTGGGCGAGATTCCGGTGAAGCGCGGCTCGGTGCAGAAAGTGCAGGTAATCACTTCCGACGATGTTTATGCCACCCTTCCCATCGAGGCGTCTTCCGCAGTGGTCAGTACAAAGATCAAGCTGGATAAGAAAGTCCAGGCGCCTGTGGACAAAGGCCAGAAGGTCGGCACCGTAGACATCTATGAGGGCGATCAGAAGGTCGGCACTGTGGACGCCGTGACGTCAGAGGAGATCTCTCAGGGTGGTATTCTTTCCGTCATCGGCATTTCGGATGGAACGGCAAAGGTGATCGAAAGAGCCTTTGCAGGAGTTATAATCCTGATTATTCTTTTGTTCGCGGCCTACGTGGTGCTGAAGCGGAGACAGGTGCGCAGAAGAAAGCTGAGACGGCAAAAGAGGGCGACGCGTTATCAGGATGAAAACCGTTACCGGTATGACGATTACTGGAGACCATAAGGGGCGGTCCAATGATTTACGCCCTGGCATATAGCTGAGTCATCTCAGCTATTTTTTTTGCCAGCTCGGGGGAGGCGTCGCCTTCCCTCATTCTCCATTGCCAGTTGGTTCCGCCCAATGTGGAGGGAGTATTCATTCTTGCCGCCGAACCCAGCCCTAGAAAATCCTGCATGGGAACGACGGAAAGGGCCGCCGTCGAAGACATGGCGCCCCGGATCATGNNCCAGTGATAGCTTTCCGTTTTGTCCAGCTTCAGATATCTTTCAGCAAAAGCTTTTTGCGCCTCACCGGCATGGGAAAACCACCCCTGCACCGTGTCGTTGTCGTGGGTTCCGGTGTAGACGACGCAGTTCTTATCATAGTTGTGGGGAAGGTAGTCGTTATCCCCCGGCGTGTCGAAGGCAAACCCCAGGACCTTCATTCCGGGAAAGCCGCTTTGCTTCAGGAAAACCTTCACGCTGTCCGTCATATAGCCCAGATCCTCGGCGATGATGTTGACGTCTCCCAGAGCATGTCTCAGCGCGTTGATAAAATCCATGCCGGGGCCGGGCTTCCAGCTTCCGTATGCCGCGGTGGGGGAACCGTAGGGCACCTCCCAGTAACTCTCGAAACCGCGAAAGTGGTCGATGCGCACCCAGTCGAAATTCGTCAGGGCGTTTTTTATGCGGCGGATCCACCAGTCATAGCCTGTCTCTTTATTCCGCTCCCAGTCGTAGACCGTGTTGCCCCAATATTGGCCCTCCATGGAAAAGTAATCCGGCGGACAGCCCGCAACACAGTGAGGGGTCAGGTCCCTGTTGTATTGAAAAATTCCCGAGGCGGCATTGCTCCAGGTATCGGCGCTGTCGGCGGCGGCATAGATAGGGATGTCGCCGATGATCGCAATCCCCTGTCGATTGGCGTAGCTTTTCAGCGAATTCCATTGCCAATAGGCGATGTACTGTATAAATTGGAAATAAAGGATGTCGTCCCGGTAGCGATTGCTGTAGTAATCGAGGGCTTCGGGCGTTCTGCGCCTGATGTCGTCATCCCATTCCTCCCAGGGCCGGTCGTCGAAATGATTCTTTAAAGCCATGTACAGGGCATAATCCGGGAGCCAGTCCCGGTGCATCTCAAGGAAGGCGTCCATGTCCTGGGCAGGCAAAAGGTCCTTTCTTGCAAAGGCCTTTCGCAGGATCACCTCGTTGTTTACATAAATCTTATTATAGTTGACATGATCGGGATCGTCCCCGAAATCAATATCGTGGTAATCCTCGGGCAGCAGAAGGCCCTGAGTCTCCAGCTGTTCCAGGTCGATGAAATACGGGTTCAGCGCGAAGGCGGAAGGAGACTGATAGGGAGAGTCTCCGAACCCGGTGGGGCAGAGGGGCAGAATTTGCCAGTATTTCTGTCTTGATGCAGCCAGAAAATCGACAAAAGCCTGGGATTCCCTTCCAAAGGTCCCGATCCCGTATTTCCCCGCCAGAGAACTGATGTGCATTAAAATCCCGGAGCCTCGTTCCATGTAGTTTTTCCTCCAATCGCGAATCGTTATCAGCCGATTGCTGTCGTTTTTTAAATCAAAAGCAGGTCACATAAACCTGCTTTTGATTTTATCACATTAATTAAGTTATTTCATCAACCTTTCGTCGATCTTTTAAAGGCTCAGAGCCTTTCGGGTCAGGATTTGGTCAACTCGCTAAAATTGTATTTCATTCCCCGGGAGTGATAGTGGGTGTGCAGCAGCTCGTGGGACTTATGCCCGAGGGGTTCTCCCAGATAATCCTCATAAAGCTTGACGACGTCCGGATTCTTGTGGGATTTTCTCAGGGGCAGATCCTCGTCGATCTTGTAGATGGCGGCGATACGCTTGCCCTTGACGTCGATGGTCGACCGGATCGGCTGGCCTCCTCCCCCGATGCATCCCCCGGGACATGCCATCACTTCGATGAAGTGGTAGGGCGATTCTCCCTTTTCGATCTGCTTGAGGAGAGTCTTGGCGTTCCCGAGACCGTGGGCCACGGCAACCTTTACGTCCATATCGTTGATCCTGATCGTAGCTTCCTTGATCCCTTCAAACCCCCTGACGTCGTTAAAGTTCAGAGACGGAAGGCCTTTCCCCGTGAGGACCTCATAAACGGTTCTGAGAGCGGCTTCCATAACCCCTCCGGTCGCTCCGAAGATCTGGCCGGCCCCGGTTCCGATGCCGAAAGGATTGTCAAACTGATCTTCCTCCAGGCCGACGAATTCAATGCCGGCGGACTGGATCATCCGGGCGATCTCCCTGGTGGTAAGGACTGCGTCCACTTCGGGGACTCCGTTTGTGACCATCTCCGGCCGCTGAGCCTCATATTTTTTCGCGGTGCAGGGCATGATGGACACGGTGTAGATATTCTTCGGGTCGATTCCCGTCTTTTCCGCGTAATAGGATTTGGAAAGGGCGCCGAACATCTGCTGGGGAGATTTGCAGGTGGAGAGGTGATCCAGAAGGTGGTCGTAACGGCCTTCGATGAAGTTGATCCAGCCCGGTGAGCAGGATGTGATCATCGGAAGCGTACCGCCTTCCGTCACCCTTTTGATCAGTTCGTTTCCTTCCTCCATAATGGTGAGGTCCGCGGTGAAGTTTGTGTCGAATATTTTATCAAAGCCCAGCCTTCTCAGGGCGGCTACCATTTTGCCGGTGACGATGGAGCCCTTGGCAAAGCCGAAGGAATCTCCCAGCGCTACTCTGACCGCGGGAGCCACCTGGACGATGACGTGCTTCTTCGGATCATAAATGGCGTCCCAGACCTTCGCCGTATCGTCTTTCTCGACGATGGCGCCCACTGGACATACCGCCGCGCACTGGCCGCA
>DLFX01000197.1:9388-10310 GCA_002482405.1 Firmicutes bacterium UBA7709
TTCCAGAGGCGCTTCATAGGCAGGCGTGATATTGTAGTGGACCGATCTGTGGGAATGGGTCAGCACATGGACCTGCTGGCCTTTCTGGCAGGCCTCGACGCAGCGGTTGCACTTCACGCATTTTGCCGAATCCCTGACCAGGGAAGGATTGGTGTTGTCCAGGGGCAGCGCTTCCACGGTATCCTCCAGATTGGTCCTTGAGATATTGAATCTCCGGCAGAGGTCCTGGAGCTCGCAGTTGCCGTTTCTTAGACATTTCAGGCAGTCCTGGTCGTGGTTGGCGAGGATCAGCTCCAGAATCCCTTTCTGCATGTCCCGAACCTTTTTCGTGTTGGTCTGGACTTCCATGCCCTCGAAGACGTAGGAGGAACAGGCCGCGGTCAGCTTTTTGCTGCCGGACACTTCCACCACGCATAGTCTGCAGTTGGCCTTGATGGTCTGGTCGGGATGGTAGCAGAGATGGGGGATATTGATGTTGACCTTCTTCGCCGCTTCCAGAATGGTGGTCCCATCGGGAACGATCAGGTCGATGTTATCTATTTTGATCTTTACGTTCTTCATTTTGCAGCCACCTCCGTTAATCCAAACTCTTCAGGAAAATGATCGATCGCAGATAATAATGAACTTTGGGCGGTCTCGCCGAGGCCGCAGAACGCGCAGTTTTTCATTATATTTGCAAAGCGCATGGCGGTTTCAAGATCATCTGGACGCTGATTACCTTCCACAAAGCGGTCGATGATCTTTGCGATCTGTCTGTTTCCTTNNTGCCGCAGCTTTCATGAATAAAGAAATCCTGGATCGACTTGACAAAGTCGATGACTCTGGTCCGGTCGTCCACTACAAGAATTCCGCCGGAACCGATGACCAGATTTTCCTTGTGCAGGTCGTCGTATGTATATGGGGTATCCACAAGCTTTGCCGA
>DLFX01000352.1:0-2594 GCA_002482405.1 Firmicutes bacterium UBA7709
CGTTGAGTCCCACGGGAATGCCCTTTTCGAAATCGATATCCACAAAGGTGGGCTTGTCGGGGGCCTGTTCCGGCGGTACGCTCATGACGAGGATGTCGTCGAGATGTTCGTTCCAGGGGTTTTCCAGATTTCCGCCCTCATGGCTGATGTGCCAGATGTTCTGGTCTCTGCTGTAGATCTTTTCCTTGGACTGGGCCACGGGGATGTTATGCTTTTCCGCATATTCCAGCAGATCCTCTCTGGACTGGAAGTCCCACATCCTCCAGGGAGCNNTGAGGGCTTTGATGGTGGATTCGAAACGGACCTGGTCATTTCCCTTTCCCGTGCAGCCGTGGGCTATGTAATACGCGCCCTCCTGCTCGGCGATCTCCACGAGCTTCTTCGCCATCAGCGGTCTTGCCATGGAAGTCCCCAGCAGGTAATCGCTTTCGTAGACCGCTCCCGCTTTCAGAGTCGGCCAGATGTAGTCGGTGATGAATTCTTCCTGCATATCGATCATATAATATTTGGACGCGCCTGTGGCGTAAGCTTTTTCCTCCACCGCGTCAAAATCGTCCGCCTGGCCCGCGTTGCAGCAGACGGCAATGACATCGTAGCCGAATTCCTCCTTGAGCCAGGTCAATATGATGGAAGTGTCAAGGCCTCCCGAATACGCCAATATAACTTTTTCACCTGTCATTTTATTTTCCTCCTTGAATCGCAGATTTTCGTCGTTTTTTGGGCATCTTACTATTGGAAGCCCGTCCGCTGACCGCCGGATTGCCGGCAGACGGACGGGATGAAATGCGATGCGTAACTCCGTTTAAAAAAGATTATTGAAAAGAGTATATCACTCGAAGCAGGGGATTTCAAGAAAAAATTTAATATTTATTCATAAATTTTAATAATTATGCAAACGGAAGCTTTTCATGGTCTCCACGGAAATTTTCCATGGTTTACTTTGATCCCTTTATCTAATATAATAGTAGTGATTCGAAGGGCGGCCCAGGCCACCCGCGCAATGGCGGCTGCGGAGTTTTTCAGGCTCTGCCGCAATGGAGGAAATGCCTTGGACATCGATCAGATTTATGATGAATTATCGTTACAAATAGATAAGAGCAGAATGATTCCCGACGCGCCCATGAAGGAGCATACTTCCTTCCGGGCGGGGGGCAATGCCGCCCTTCTCATAAAGCCTGAGAACGCGGAAGAGCTCTCGTACGCTTTAAAAGTGCTTTCGAAGCGCGGCGTCGAGCATATGGTCATGGGAAACGGTTCCAACGTGCTGGTGAAAGATTCCGGATACCGGGGAGTGATCCTGAAGATCGGAGGACCGTTCCAGGAAATCAGTGTAACCGGAGATTGCCTGGAAGCGGGGGCGGGGGTTTCTCTTTCCGCCGCCGCTAAAGCGGCGCAGGACGCTTCCCTTACCGGGTTCGAGTTTGCCTCCGGAATTCCGGGCACCGTGGGCGGCGCGGTCTTCATGAATGCCGGGGCCTACGACGGGGAGATTTCGCACATCCTGGAAAGCGCGGAGCTCCTGTCCGCAGACGGTTCCCGCGTCTTCACGCTGAAAAAGGATGAGATGGAATTGTCCTACAGGCACAGTATTTTACAGAGGACGGGAGACGTTCTGCTGAAAGCGGTCTTTCACCTGGAAAAGGGGGACCGGGAGAAAATCGACGCAAGGATCAAGGAGCTTACGGCACGGCGTACGGAAAAACAGCCTTTGAACTACCCCAGCGCAGGCAGCTTTTTTAAGAGGCCCCACGGCCATTTTGCACGAAAACTGATTCAGGACGCCGGACTTCAGGGTCTGACCGTAGGCGGCGCACAGGTTTCGACGCTTCATGCGGGATTTATCATCAATACCGGAGGAGCCACCGCAGCGAATATCATCGATCTGATGGAGATCGTCAGGAGCACCGTCTTTGAGGAATCCGGCGTATTGCTGGAGCCGGAAGTGCGGATCATCGGAGAATGATCCGGCGCAGGAGGAAAGGAACTTCATGAAGCAAGAGCAGAAGCAGTATCGGTTGCTCTACGATATTCATACTCACACCACTTTTTCCCACGGAAAAGGTTCTATCGAGGACAATGTCAAGGTGGCGGTCTCCAAAGGCCTGAAGGTCGTCGGAATATCGGACCACGGGCCGGGCCATGTGACCTACGGAGTCAAAAGGAGCAATCTCCCCATCATGCGCAGCGAGGTGGAGCGGCTGAAGCCGCTGTATCCGGAGATCGAAATCCTCCTGGGCATCGAGGCCAATATCATCAACCCGTCGGGAAGGCTGGACGTCACTGAGGAAGAGATAAAGCTGCTGGACTATGTTCTGGCGGGATATCATTACGGGGTTTTCGGAGAAAATCCGGCTTTGGCGCTTTCCATTCACGTCCGGAACTTCGTCCTGAACAACTGGCTCCACGGGAGCACGAAGGGGGAGATCAGGCGGAACACGGATCTGACGGTTAAAGCGATCTATGAAAACGAGATAAAAATACTGACACATCCCGGAGATAAAGGCGCTTTTGACATCGGCGAAATCGCTTTGGCCTGTGCGGACCGGGGAACGCTGATGGAGATCAGCACGTGGCACAACTGGCTCACAGTCGAA
>DLFX01000352.1:2607-5610 GCA_002482405.1 Firmicutes bacterium UBA7709
CGCCCGCTTCGTCATCAGCAGCGACGCCCATATGCCGGAAAGGATCGGGGACTGCCAGGGAGCGGTGGACCGCATCATAGAAGCAGGCCTGGATTTTGAGCGGGTCGTGAATCTGGTCGTTGAATAATTTGAAATTACTGCTATATAAATTGATAGATTTGACCGTAAACCGGTCGCGAAACACTAAAGAGGCAAAACGATGGACATGATCATTGTAACAGGATTATCGGGAGCGGGAAAGAGCCAGGCCATCAACTGCATGGAGGATCTGGGCTACTATTGCATCGACAATATGCCGCCGGCCCTGATCAGCAGCTTTATGGATCTGATCCTCCGCGACAAGGTAACCATCGAAAAAGCGGCGTTTACCATCGACATCAGGGGCGGTGAGTTTTTAAACGATTTGCGGTCGGTTCTGGAAGAGCTCCGGAAGTCCGGAATGAAGTTTAAAATCATGTTTCTGGAAGCTTCGGATGAGGTGCTGATCAGGCGGTTCAACGAGACCAGGAGGACCCATCCTCTGGCCCCTGCGGGCAACACCCTGGAGGGCATTGCCCGGGAAAGGAAACGCCTCCTTGAGATCAGAAAAATAGCCGATTATATCATCGATACTTCCAATATGAAAACAGCCCAGCTCAACGAAGAGATCAAGAAGCTGCTTCTTTCAGGCGAGGGAAATTCAAGCTTCACTTTGAGCATTCAGTCCTTCGGATACAAGCACGGGATACCTCTCGATGCGGATATGGTGTTCGATATGCGGTTTATTCCCAATCCGTTCTATTTAAAGAGCATGAGAAAGCTGACGGGAAACAGCGAGAAGGTCAGCAGCTATGTGTTGAAGTTTCCTGAAACCCAGGAATTTTTGCACACCGTCCATGATCTCATCGACAAGCTGATCCCCTTTTACATCCGGGAGGGCAAATTTCATCTGGTTATCGCCATCGGCTGCACGGGGGGACAGCATCGCTCCGTCGCAATCGCCAACGAGCTCTCCAGACAGTTTCTGGAGGAAGGAAAGCGCGTGATCATCAATCACCGGGATCTTTGACCGGCATCGTTTTCATGTTGCTCATCCGGCAGTCTTAACGCCCTGCATAGACGAAACAGAAAGGAACAGGCGACAATGGACGGACATTGTAACGGACCAAATATCGTTGTGATCGGAGGGGGTACCGGCTTGTCGGTCATCCTTCGTGGAATAAAAAGAATTACTGATAACCTGACGGCCATCGTGACGGTGACCGACGACGGAGGAGGCTCGGGAAAATTGAGAGAAGACCTGGGAATGCTTCCTCCGGGGGATATCAGGAGCTGTATTCTGGCTCTGGCCGACGTGGAGGGCATGATGCAGGAGGTGCTTAAATACCGTTTCACCGAGGGCATACTGGAAGGACAGAACTTCGGCAATCTGCTCATCGCCGCCTTAAACGGGATCTGCGGGAACTTCGAGGAAGCGGTGGCAAAGACTAACGAGATCCTTCGGGTCAAAGGTCAGGTGCTCCCTGTAACGGGCAGCGACGTCCGCCTGTGCGCCGAGCTTAAAAACGGCGCCCTCGTTCACGGGGAATCCCGGATACAGCCCGAGGTGATCCGCCAGGGCAGCCCCATTTCGAGGGTGTTTTTAACGCCGGAAACGCCGGCTGCCGCGGAGAAATCCCTGGAGGCCATCGCCGGTGCGGACTTGATCCTGATGGGTCCCGGCAGCCTGTTTACGAGCATCATTCCAAACTTTCTCGTGGGCGGTATCTCCGAAGCCATCAAGGATTCAACGGCCCAAAAGGTTCTGATCTGCAACATGATGACCCAGCCGGGGGAAACAGACGGATATTCCGTATGGGATCATGCGGTGAGAGCCGGGGAGTACTTAGGGGAAGGAATTATCGAATATGTCATCGCTAACAATGAAGTGATCGACGAGGCGACGCTGAAGCCTTATGCCGAAGACGGGGCGCGTCAGATCGTGCCCACGGATCAGGACCGGCGGATGCTCCGGGAGCAGGGGATCACCCTGATTGAAAACAATTTTGTCGAGATAAAAAAGGGATATATCCGACATGATGCCGATCGAATCGCAAGTGTGGCGGCAAGCCTGATTTGCGATTAGATAGATGCGGCGGAGCTTTAACCGCCGCCCACATAGTATTTTTAATCTAAGGAGAACAAACAAATGGAAAAACTCATTATCACCGCAGCAATCTGCGGCGCCGAGGTTACAAAAGAACAGAACCCGGCAATTCCGTACACTGTGGAGGAAATTGTCAGAGAGGCAAAATCCGCTTATGAGGCGGGAGCCTCTATCATTCACCTTCATGTGAGAGAAGATGACGGAACTCCAACTCAGGGTAAAGACAGGTTTCAGGTCTGCGTGGACGCGATCCTGAAGGAATGCCCCGATATCATCATCCAGCCTTCCACCGGCGGCGCGGTAGGCATGACCGATCTGGAAAGGCTGCAGTCCACCGAGATCGTTCCCACTCCCGAGTTTGCCACATTGGATTGCGGTACGCTGAATTTCGGCGGAGACGACATCTTTATCAACACCGACAACACCATCTTCAATTTTGCGAAGATCATGAAGGAAAGAGGAATCAAGCCTGAATTGGAAGTATTCGACAAGGGCATGATCGATATCGCCCTGAAGGCCCACAAGAAGGGGCTTCTGGTTGAGCCGCTCCACTTCGACTTTGTACTCGGCGTTCAGATGACGGCGACCCTCAGAGACCTGGTGTTCATGGTTGGAAGCATTCCCGCGGGCAGCACATGGACAGCGTCGGGAGTCGGCAGACACGAATTTGAAATCGCCGCGGCCACCATTATCATGGGCGGACACGTCCGGGTCGGCTTCGAAGACAACATCTATCTTGAAAAAGGCGTTCTTGCCAAGAGCAACGGCGAATTGGTCGCTAAGGTCGTCCAGATTGCCAAGATTCTGGGAAGAGAAATAGCGACGCCTGCGGACGCACGGAGAATTTTAAGTCTCAGCAAGTAATCAAATATTTATCA
>DLFX01000024.1:0-2853 GCA_002482405.1 Firmicutes bacterium UBA7709
GACCGTAAACCCCTATTTCAACTGTGGACATTGCTATTCCTGTGAGCGGGGATATCTGAACTGCTGTGTGAACAATCAGACCATGGGTCTGCAGCGGGAAGGCGGATTTGCAGAGTATATCACAATGCCTCTGGACCGGATTTACGACGGTCAGGGAATAGACGCGTTAAGGCTCACTTTGGTCGAACCCTTTGCCATCAGCTATCACGCGGTAAAAAAAGCGAATATAGAGAAAGGCGATAAAGTGTTGGTGGTCGNNTGAGCGGGGACCATCGGGATGTTTGCGATGTTCGCCGCAAAGTTAAAGGGGGGAGAGGTCTTTGTAAGCGACGTGGCGGAATCGAAGCTCTACACGGCGCAGAAGCTCGGCGCGGACGGGATCATCTTAAACGATGATAACAGCACTTTTATCAACAAGGTAAACATGGTCACAGACGGCAGGGGATTCGACGTGACGGTTGAAGCCGTGGGGCTTCCGGGGACGATGATGAACTGCATGGACGCAGCCGCGCATATGGGGAGGGTAGTCGAAGTTGGCATCGGAAGCCAAAATCTGGATTTTGAATTTAACATCATTCAAAAGAAGGAATTGAACATTATGGGCAGCCGGAATGCGCTGAAAGAGGATTTCATGGAGCTGATCGAAGTCATAAAGTCGGGGACGATCGACCTGATGCCGCTGGTGACAGGAATTTTCGGCCTTGAGGAAGCGCCGGACGTATTTCGCGAACTGGATTTTAATATCGGAAACAACATAAAAACATTAATCAAATTTTGATGAGGGATTGCAATCCATAAGAGATCATTGAAATAAGTAATAGGAGGAAGAAAAAATGGCTTTAAATCCAAGAGGAAAATGGTTAACCACAGAATTGCCCGAAATCGTATTTGAGGATACGAAGGTAGGACAGATGAAGAAAAGGATCTGGGACGCGCCGATGTCGGAAATCGACCGGATACTGAAGGAAGAGTACGGAATTCCCGCGCCGTCCGGGTTTGGCGTCGCCGGAACCTATATTCAGAACACCGCGAGATCAAAGGTTGTTGAAGTCAGAAAGAAAAACGATATCGTCATCGTTCCTATCGGATGCACCGAAAATCATGGCCTGCATGCAAACAGCGGGCTTGATACCTTTATGGTCTCTCAGATCTGCGAGGGAGTAAAAAGAAAGTCGATCAAGGACGGCAGGGAAGTATCCCTCGCGTTTCCGCCTCTGAATTACGGCGGACATCCCCACCATCACGTGGGTATGGCGGGCACCGTGATCATCCCGAAACAGACCGTTGAAGAAATGCTCATCTANNGACGACGGTTTCAGAAAAATTATCCTCGTCAATAATCACGGCCATCACTGGATGATCGAGTCCGCGATCCAGGAGTTCTTCAAAAGGTTCCATCTGCCGGCGTTTGTCACCCTTGTGGACTGGCACAGAGTCGTAAGAGAATTCTTTTATGCTCAGCCCGATCAGGATGATTTTGTTTCGTCTCAATTTGTACATGCCGACGAATCGGAAACTTCCGTTGGCTTGCTTCTGTTCCCGGNNATGAGCAGCGCCGTGGATACGGAGCCGGCGCCCCTTATGCTGAAGGGCCATTATGATACGGCATGCGACGCTTACAGAAGACCCCATTCCTGGGTGGAGGCTCAGGGGCATTCCGCCTTGGAATTTTTCAGCACTCCGGAAGGCGTGGTGGGATATCCTTCAAAAGCCACCGCGGAAAAAGCAAAGAGACCCATCGCGGCGATCTGCGAGTACATAACATTGCTGATGGAGGATATTCTGGAAGCGTTTCCGGCTGGAGAAGTTCCTCCGGTGGACCAGATAACCCTGAGAACAAAAGAAGAATTGGAGCCATGCCTGAAAGAGCCTATGAGCAAGGGCTGGATGTCTGTGCACAGCCTGAAGAAGATCGGGGCGTTCAATGATTAGCAGATAATGCTAAAGAGAAAATCATTGAGGTTTTTTATATGGAGATGACGGGGATGTTTTTTATATCCCCGTTTTACCATTTTAACGACAGCATAAAAACCTGTAAATTTAGCCTGTAAGACTTTTCTGTTTATTCTGTAATTTTAAAACGGTTTCATGTATAATTAAATCATTAACAATTAATAGCTCAATTGGCGATGAGACTAGTAGAGGAATGAAACAAAATGAAAAAAGATCAACCCAAGTTTAAGAAGCTTCAAAACTTCGCAATTACAGAGGCTATCGGCGACGCCATGTATATTGTCAGCGCCGACGGACCTATTATCGCCGCAAATCAAGCCTGTGAAAATATCCTTGGCTTAAAGAATGAAGAGTTGATCGGGATGACAATCGATGATATGTGGACATACGGCATCTTTGAAACGGAGCATAATTTCTTTCTGGGCTACGATGACAGGAGCGTTAACGACCTTTTAAGGCAGTTAAATGAAATGGATTTCGAAACGACGATCGTAAGAGACGCGCCCAGGCTTTCGGACCTTGCGAGAAAAAAAGGAAAAACGGTCTGCGGGATTACCAGGCTGGCAATCAGCAAAAAAGTGGCGCTGTTCGTCAGCATTCCTGTATTTGATTCGAAGGGAGAGCTCGATTCAATCCATACCATCGTACGTGACCTGACAGAGATTATAGAAATCAAAAATAAAATCCAGGAGGTCGAAAGCCGGCTGGATTATTTTGAGAAGCGACAGTTTGATCAATTTATCGGCGAATCTCCGGCCATGAGAAATATCAAATATCTGATCAGCCAGACGGCGGCGAGCGACGCGACGGTGCTGATTACCGGGGAGACCGGGACCGGCAAGGAGGTTGTTGCGAAGGAACTGCTCAAAAAAAGCAATCGCAGTGACAAACCTTGTATTT
>DLFX01000024.1:2889-7710 GCA_002482405.1 Firmicutes bacterium UBA7709
GGATATGAAAAAGGGGCCTTTACAGGCGCGCTGAACAAGAGAAAGCTAGGGCTGCTGGAAATGGCAAACGGCGGGACCGTACTGTTCGATGAAGTTGAAGAACTGCCTATGCCCATGCAGTCAAAGCTATTGAGAGCGATACAGGAGAAGGAGATCCGGAGGATCGGCGGAACAGAATCCGTAAAGATCGATATCCGGATCATAAGCTGCACAAACAGATCTTTGAAAGAGATGATCAATGAGGGAACGTTCCGTGAGGACTTATTTTACAGGCTGAACGTGATTTCCATCAAGATTCCCCCGCTGCGTGACCGAAACGAAGACATAATTCCCATGGCAAATGCTTTTCTTAAAAAGTTCAACGATAAGTATAAGAAAAACAAGGTGCTGGAGCCGTTGGCGGCGACAAGGCTGGAATATCATGACTGGCCGGGCAATGTAAGGGAATTGGAACATGCGATTGAAAGGCTTGTAGTCATCGGAGAGCACAGCATCATAACGGAAGAAGAGGTTAATTTTGCGCTCAATGACGAAAGGAAATTCGAGAAGATCAGAATTGTGAACCTCCAGGAGGCTGTGGGTGAAACCGAGAAAAGGGTGATCGAAAACGCTTTCAAGGTGTACAAAAGCAGCAGAAAGGTTGCAAACGTTCTGGGCGTGTCACAGCCGACAATATTGAGGAAGGCGAAAAAGCTGGGCATTGTCGTCAATGAAGAATAAACCGGCATTGCATAAAAGGTTCAATGTGAAACAAATTTGTTTCACATTGAACCTTTTTTATCCGGATGTCCCGTATGCTTTGGGGAGAATATTCTGCAAAGACCTTGAAATAAGGCATTTTAAATTAATTAAAGCAAAAAAGCAAATTTGGCATATAAATTGCGTATTAAAATATAGTGTGGAGTTATATGGAGCGATGTGATTGAACCGCGACGATTAATAAGCAGGAGAAGGAAAATGTTTTTTAGGAGGATTGACAATGGATTTTAGTTATTCAAGAGAGCAGCAGATGGTGAAAAAGATGCTCAAGAAGTTTGCAGAAACCGAGATCGCGCCAAATTGTGAGGAACTGGACGCGGAAGCAAGATATCCTTATGAGACGGTGGCTCACCTGGGAAAACTGGGCGTGATGGGTATGCCTTTCCCCGAGGAATACGGCGGAGCGGGACTTGATTACGTCACCTATGTCATGGCGATCGAGGAATTGTCCAAGGTCTGCGGATCTCATGGAGTCATCGTGCAGACGCACAATGCGCTTTGCTGCTGGCCTATTTTTACATATGGAACAGAAGAACAGAAGAGAAAATACCTTCCCCGGCTGCTCTCAGGCGAACAACTTGGCGCCTTCGGGCTGACAGAGCCCAACGCGGGAACGGACGCGGCCATGCAGCAGACAAAGGCTGTGGATATGGGGGATCATTGGCTGTTAAACGGAACGAAGGTTTTTATCTCCGGAGGCGGGATCGCAGATGTCTATGTAATCATGGCGATGACCGATAAATCGAAAGGAACGAGAGGTATTTCCTCTTTCATTGTGGAGAAGGGCATGCCGGGCTTTTCGAGAGGGAAAAAAGAAAACAAGATGGGAATCAGGGCCTCTACAGCTGCCGAACTCGTATTTGAAGACTGCATCGTGCCGAAAGAAAATTTACTGGGCGAGCTGGGAAAAGGCTTCAAGGTCGCCATGACCTCCCTTGACGTAGGCCGGCTCGGGATTGCGGCACAGGCTCTGGGAATCGCGCAGGGTGCCTTTGATCAGACCGTAGCCTACATGAAACAGAGAAAACAGTTTGGAAAGAGCCTGGATAAATTTCAGGCGCTGGCCTTTGAAATGGCTGCAATGAAGACGAGGATCGACGGAGCCAGGTTCCTTCTATACAATGCCGCGGACAGAAGGCAAAAGGGGCTTCCGAGTACGGTGGAAGCGGCGGAAGCAAAGCTTGCCTGTTCTGAAACTGCGATGTATGTGACGACGAAAGCCGTGCAGTTCCACGGCGGGTACGGATACATCAAGGATTACCCCGTGGAGAGAATGATGAGAGACGCGAAGATTACCGAAATATATGAAGGAACGTCCGAGGTCATGAAGATGGTCATGAGCGGAGATATATTCAAGTAAGGAGGGAAAAATCAATGAAGATAATAATATGTGCAAAACAAGTTCCAGATACAAATGAAATAAAAATCAATCCGGAAACGGGAACGCTGGTCCGTGACGGAGTGCCCAGCATCATGAACCATGACGATGAAAACGCGCTGGAGCAGGCGCTGAGGATCAAGGACGCCAATCCCGATACTGCGGTAACCGTCATCACCATGGGACCTCCCCAGGCCCTGGAGATGCTGCAGGAATGCATTGCCATGGGCGCCGACGAGGGAATACTGCTGTCCGACAGGACGTTGGGCGGATCAGATACCTGGGCTACGTCAAACGCTCTGGCGGCTGCCATTAAAAAAATCGGCGATTATGATCTGATCTTTGCCGGCCGTCAGGCCATCGACGGGGACACCGCTCAAGTAGGGCCGCAAATTGCGGAAAAGTTGGGACTGCCGCAGGTTACCTATGTAAAAGACTTTAAATTACAGGGTTCCGTGATCACGGTGCAGAGGGCTCTTGAAGACGGATATGAAACGCTGCGTTTGAAGATGCCCTGTGTGTTAACGGCGATTAAAGAGCTGAATGCGCCGAGGTATATGTCCATCAGGGGCATCCTGAAAGGAGCGAAGGCGGATATCAGGATATGGAGTGCTCAGGATATCGGCGTAGATCTGTCGACCGTAGGGTTAAAAGCTTCACCCACGAACGTGTTCAAGTCATTTACTCCGAAGCCAAAGGGAAAAGGGATTATTGTCGATGGAGATACGCCAAAGGAAATCGCCGGCAATTTCCTGGCGGATATGAGAGAAAAACATGTAATTTAAGGAGGACTTGAAATGAATCTGAATGATTATAAAAACGTTTGGGTATTTACGGAGCAACGGCAGGGAAAGCTGCAGAATGTGGCCCTGGAGCTCCTGGGTGAAGGGCGCAGACTGTCGAGGGAGATCAGCGGCGATACCAGGGTCTGCGCGGTTTTGATCGGACAAAACGTAAGCCGTCTGGCTGACGATTTATTTGCTTACGGGGCGGACGCCGTCTATGTTGCGGATCATCCGCTGCTGGAAAATTATACGACAGACGGCTATACAAAAGTGATGACGGATGCGATCAATCAATATAAGCCGGAGATCGTGCTGTTCGGCGCGACGCATATGANNGAGACCTTGCTCCCAGGATCGCCGCAAGGCTGGATACCGGCCTGACGGCTGACTGTACCAGGCTGGATATCAATACAGCGCAATATATGGATTATTTGGAGACCTATACGACAGCGACGCTGGCGGGGCTGGACAGAGACGATAAGAGCGTCGCGTTAAAGCAGACCAGGCCTGCATTTGGTGGAAACCTTATGGCTACGATCGTATGCCCGAGGACGCGTCCGCAGATGGCGACGGTAAGGCCGGGAGTGATGAGCAAACTGGACAAGCAGGCCGGGATAAAGGGAGAACTGATCGATTTAGACGTCAGACTATCCGGGGAAGACATAACTGTCGAAGTTCTGGAAGTGGTGAAAGCGGCGAAGGAAATCGTTTCGCTAAGTGACGCAAAGATTATATGCTCCGGGGGAAGGGGACTTGGAGATGCCTCGGGATTCAACCTGATCGAAGAATTTGCAAAGAAAGTCGGAGGAGTGGTAGGAGCGAGCCGCGCGGCTGTAGATGCAGGCTGGATAGATCACAGCCATCAGGTGGGACAGACCGGGACGACTGTGAAGCCCAATATTTACTTTGCCTGTGGAATCTCAGGCGCGATTCAGCATCAGGCTGGAATGCAGAATTCGGATATTATCGTCGCGATCAACAAGGATCCCGAGGCTCCAATCTTTCAGATTGCAGATTATGGCCTGGTCGGGGATTTGAAGAAGATCATTCCTGAGTTGATCGCACAGTGGGATGCAGTATAATTTTCATTTTTTCTCCTCAAGCCTGCCTTTCTCCTGAAAGGCAGACTTTTTTCGTTTTAATTCGATTGCGCAGAGTGAGCAGGGCAAATTTTAAAACTTTTATAGTAAGCTCTAGAGGAAATGTGATATTATCTTTATTGATATTGATTGTTTTATAGATCCTGGCAAGTGAGTACAATAAACTTTATGAGGTGCACTATGAAAACGATATTTGACCGGACGGAGATGCTTTTGGGGACCGGAACCGTAAGCATGATCAAAAAAAAGAAAATCATTGTCTTTGGCGTCGGCGGCGCCGGCGGTTTTGCGGCCGAGGCCCTGGTCCGCGCCGGGATTCAGACGATCACCCTGGTTGACTCAGGCACAGTGGACATTACGGATGTCAACAGGCAGATCACAGCCCTCCACAGCACCGTGGGCAGAAAAAAAGCAGAGGTCATGGAAGAGCGGATCAGGGACATCAATCCTGAAGCGTCTGTCAAAGCCCGTACGGAAAACCTTGGACCGGAAAACATAGAAACCTTCAGCCTGAAGGATTACGACTACATCGTAGACGCCATGGACGATGTGCCGGCAAAGGTGCTGCTGATCAAAACGGCATATCAGATGAAGATTCCCGCCCTTTCAGTCATGGAGACGGGAAACAGATTCGATCCGGCCCAGCTTCTGATCGACGATGTACGAAAAGCCCGGGCCTGCCCCATGAGCAAAGCGGTTCGGAATGAGGCGGCAAGGATGGGCGTTAAAAGTCTGAAGGCTGTCTTTTCAACGGAAGCACCTCATCGGGAAGAGGAGTTCGCCGACGGCGGCAGAGCGC
>DLFX01000045.1:0-14698 GCA_002482405.1 Firmicutes bacterium UBA7709
CGGATTGAAATAGTTCTCGTCCTTGACACAGACGCCGGCAAGTCCCTTGCCTCCGTCTCTCGGACGTTTCACGCCGCCGAACTTGCCTTTTTCAATGGTAGAGAAAAGGCCCTCTTTTTCAATATCATGGAGCAGCTTGTCGGCTTCCGCGAGAACGAACTGCGCTCTCTTCTGCATGATGCCGTCCTGTTTGTATTCCACTTCGTCGCCGATGGCTCTGGCGTTGTTGAAGATATACTTTGCATTTTCAATGGAAAGCATTCTATCCTGNNAGATGGGGCGTATGGATCGCTTCCGTCAGCATTCCCAGGAGCTGCAGGGATTGTCCGGACCAGACCGCGATCATGTTGAACAGCGCATCCTGGATATGGCCCTTGAAGATGTTTCCGGTCATATACTTTGTAGGCGGCATGTATTTCAGCGGAGCCTTCGGGAAGATCTCCCTGGCCATGATGGCCTGCGCCAGCTCGTAAAGGAAGCCGTTTTCGATGTCGGGATCCATTTCAAAGGCGTGGCCGAGCCCCATCTGCTCTTCCTTGATGTCTGCAAGGACGGCAAACTGTTCGTTGATGAACTGGGAAGCGAGGACGGTATGGGCTTCTTCGTATGCGTCCGCCGTGGTCAGATAATTATCCTCGCCGGAGTTGAAGATGATTCCGCAATATCCGATGATGACTCTGGAAAAGTACTGGTCGACCAGGGTTCTCTGCATGTTGATGTCACGGAACAGGATGCCGTAAAGGGCGTCGTTCAGCATGACGTCCAGTCTCTCGATGGCCCCCATCGCCGCGATTTCAGGCATGCACAGGCCGGAGCTGTAATTGCACAGCCTGATGTATCTGCCCACTTCCTCACCGACTTCGTCAAGGGCCTTTCTCATGATTCTGAAGTTTTCCTGGGTGGCATAGGTTCCGCCGAAGCCCTCCGTCGTCGGTCCGTAAGGAACATAGTCCAGCAGGCTCTGAGCGGTGGTTCTGATGACGGCGATGATGTCAGCGCCCTGTCTTGCGGCGGCCTGGGCCTGGGTCACGTCCTCATAAATGTTTCCGGTAGCGACGATCACATAGAGGTAAGGCTGTCTGCCTTCGCCTATGGTCGCGAGATATTCGTTTCTCTTAGCGGTCTGAGCTTTGATTCTCTCCAGCGCGTCCTCCACGAGGGGAACGATTTTTGCTTCCGCCTCAGCAGGAGTCGCCATTGGCAGCTTCATGATATCCAGCTCTCCTGCGGACATTTTCTCCGCAATGGTCTGGGGATCGAATCCGGTCTGGATCATCGCATTTCCGATCCAGTAGGCAACTCCCCTGGGGAGGCCGCCGCCGTCCTGAATGGCGTCCACAACAACGTTGGGAAGGGGTGTATCAACATCATCCACTCCGTCCACTCCTAAAAGTCTCAGGACTGTTCTTTCCGTGCTCACCGTAGTGTGCCTGTCGATAAAGGTCTGCATGCTCGCAGCAATTCTGGCGGCGCTGGATCTTGCGCTGTCGATTACCTTCGGGTCGAGGTTTAACTTACTCTTCATCCTTTTTCCTTCTTTCCTTTCTTAATTCCTCAAGTATGATTTCGCATTCTCTATAATTTCATCATATATTCCAAGCATTTTAGCTATATTTAACGCGTCCTTCGGTATTTCTTCGTCGTTTTCCGCATGATAGAGGCGGTAGTCCATATATTTTTGAATGATCTCGATTCTTTCTCTCCGGTTTGCGTAGCGGAGTTCTTTTTCCAGTTTGGCAAAATCCGCGTTTGCAAGGCCCCTGACCTGCATGTTCTTGATGCCTTCCCCCACTGTGACGCTGTCAAAATGGGTGGTGATCAGGCTGATATACGGTCTGACCTTCAGGTATCCCACCAGGCTTTTTGTAAGGGCAAGTCCCTCTACGGGGTTTGTACCGCTTGCGATCTCATCGATCAAAAGAAGGGACCGCTCTTTGCTGTTATCCAGGATCTCCTTGAGCTCCTCCATCTCGCTTCCGAAGCTGGAAAGGCCTCGCTGCACGTTTTGGCTGTCGCCGATCAGGATATGGATATAGTTTGAAAGCCCGACTTTGGCCATAGAACAGGGAACAAAAAATCCATATTGGGTCAGCATGGCTACCAGGCCGACAAGCTTCAGGGATACGGTTTTTCCGCCCATATTCGCTCCCGTGATACAGGTCACTCCATCCCCCAGGCATATGCTAACAGGGCGGTAAGGCTTGTTTTTCTGTTCCAGAACCTCTTCCACGACGAGGTGCCTGCCCTCTTCGATTTCGATCACGTGCTCCGGTACGAGCTGCGGCCTGACGCACCGGTGCTGTCTGGCGTAAACCGCCTTTGCCAGCGTAAAGTCCAATTCGCCTATTTTATCGCAGTTTTTCAGCAGAACGTCGCTGAACCGGTAAACCGCTTTCGACAGCGCTTCCTGTATCCGCAGCTCCTCTTCTTCGATGGTTTCATTGAGGCGGTCCATTTCCTGAACAATATCGTCGATTTCATCGGTATTTTTCAGGACGAAGGTCACAGACAGGTAGTCCTCGTCGGCGGGAACCAGCTCGGGAATCTCTTTGATGATCTTGACCAGTTCCTTGTTTGATTTGGAAACCAGATAATCAAACTTTGGAGTCAGCGTGATTCCGTATTTGACTTCTATCTGCTGTTTGATCGCCTTCTGCGCTTTTCTGACGCTGATTTCAAGCTCCCGCTTCCGCTTTCTCAGGACGCCCAGGGTTTCGGAAAAATCGTCATAGATATAAAAGGTATTCATCCGGTCTTTTCTGGGATCGATGATGTCCAGAAGCTCCGTGGTGTCGATGAGGACGAATTCCTCCGAGAGCCGGTGCCCGGCCGCCTCCAGAAGCTCGGTGATGCTCCTCATCTTCAGAAGCAGGCTTTTTATCTCAAAGAGCTCCACCACGGAAAGGGCGTTATCCCTGCTCCTGCTGATGGTAAAACTCACATCCTTTATTTCCATAAAGGCTTCGCTCAACAGTTCGACGGTCTGAGGCTTCTCAGCCGCCAAAGCGAGAAGCTCCTCCAGCTTCCGAAATTCTTCGTTGAGCAGGTCTTCGTCTCCCGGCTGGAAAGGGACGATCTCTTTCATCCGTTTCTTTCCAAAAGGCGTCATGATATTGATGCTCTGCATGACATGGTCAAGGCCGGTTTCGCTTCTTGTCTTTACATTGGATAGTCTCACTAAGCTTCCCCTCCCAGCTTCACATCGATTACGGGAATCCCTTCCACCGCGCTTCTCATAGCTTTCAGCAGGGCTGTGTGTTCAAAGGAATATCCCGCGGGCGCGTAGGGATTCACCGTCAGCGCCGCAACCTTAATGTTCTCCAGCACCTTTACCGTAAAGCCTTTCTTTCTCAGCTGCTGCCACTGCGTGGAATCGATAAAGATCTTCGTCGGATCTTTGAGAATAAATTCGACTTTTTTCAGCTTTGCGGGATGAATGTCGGAAATGACGCTGCACGTCAGGGCCCCTGGAATATATACGCAGTCCGTCTCTTCATCGATGGCCTCATCCAGATATTTACCTGCCAGCAGCCCGGTCTTCAGGTCGAGCATTTTGACTTCTTTTCCTTTGACCAGCGTGATTTTTTCCTCATGCAGATGTTCAAGAATTCTGTCCCTGGAGTTTCCCTCCTCCAGGGAGGGCAGCTGATAAAGTCCCACAATATGGGCTGTCTCCTCGACGACCTTTTTGATGCTCCGGGAAAGAACCGCGCCTGTGGACAGGATGATCGCGTCCGAAGTGTCCGGCGCCGCAATGGATTTCCGGTCGATAGCGCCGTCGATGAGAATGATTTCAGCTCCGTAATCCAGCATCTCCCGGCACATTTTTTTATGATCCCTGGTGTTCACCGGTCCTGCGATCTGTACATATCCGCTTTCCGCGACCCTGCAGATCATGATCTGACCCAGAGCGGTGGAATAATTGGTCATGCGAAGGATTTCCAGGCCGGCATCCGCCATGTCGTAAAGCTTTACAGGGACTGATACGATGGTATCTGTTTCGAGAAAAACCCGGGGCTTGTCTGTCCCAGTCACCAGGTCGGTACTTTCGCCATCTCTGCCCGTCGATGTGATGCCCAATACAACGCCGTCGTCCATTGCTTCTTCGATCAGGTAGTTCAGCGCTGTGGTTTTTCCCGCATTCTTTGCCATTCCTACGATTGACAGGGTTTTATAGTTCTGCTTCAATTGGCTTAGTAGACCCATGCTTTTCTCCAAATTCCGATATATTTCCTACTCCATTAATACTATATAAGCTTCTGATTTTAACTTTCTTTAAAACGTACGGATGCATCTGGACGCAGATTCCCTTCCGGGAATCTGCCGTCAGATGCATGGCTGGTTGTATTATTTACTTCCTATTTGTGCTTGTTTCTTTCATGTCTGAGCAGGTGCTGCGGCTCCATCGACATTCTTTCGCCGTTGAGCAGACCCGCAACGCCCTCGTAATGATATTCCTTCTTGCCGGTGCAGTAATCGCAGGTGCAGTCAATATGCGGCAGGTCGGTGGGCTCGGTGTATGTGGTGATAACGCCTTCGTAGTTTCTCAGGATCACCTTGTCAGGCGACTGGGAGATGATGTACTGCGGCATTACCGGAATCTTTCCGCCGCCTCCGGGAGCGTCTACTACGAAGGTAGGCACAGCATAGCCGGAGGTATGCCCTCTCAGTCCTTCGATGATGTTGATGCCGGCCGCAACGGAAGTTCTGAAATGCTCGATGCCCAGGGACAGGTCGCNNTATGTCCTCTCAGGCCTTCAATGATTTCGATTCCCTTTGCAACGGAGGTTCTGAAATGCTCGATACCAAGGGAAAGGTCACATTGGTAAATGTAATACGGCCTTACTCTGTTTTTCACCAGAGCGTGAACCAGGTCTCTCATGATATGAGGACAGTCGTTGACTCCCCTCAGCAGCACGGACTGGTTTCCGAGGGGGATGCCGGCGTCGGCAAGCTTTCTCAAAGCTTCCATCGCTTCGGGGGTCATTTCCTTCGGATGGTTGAAGTGGGTGTTCAGCCAGACCGGATGGTATTTCTTCAGCATGTTCACCAGGTCGTCGGTGATTCTCTGAGGCATAACCACCGGGGTTCTGGAGCCGAGCCTTACGATCTCTACATGGGGAATCTTCCGGAGTTCGCTGATGATGTATTCCAGCACGTNNCAGCACGTCGTCGTCCACCAGAAGACAGTCGCCGCCGGAGAGAAGAACGTCTCTGACCACGGGGGTTTTTCTGATGTATTCGATGCACTTGTTGATGTCGTCCATGCTTCTGGCGCCGTCAGTCTCGCCTGCGAGCCTTCTTCTGGTGCAGTGTCTGCAGTACATGGAACATTGGTCGGTGATCAGGAATAAAACTCTGTCCGGATATCTGTGAGTCAGTCCGGGAGCCGGAGAGTCCGCGTCCTCGTGAAGCGGGTCAAGCATATCGGCTTCACTTCTATGATTTTCTGCGATTACCGGAACCGCCTGCATTCTTACGGGACATCTCGGATCATCTACGTCCATCAGAGATGCATAGTAAGGGGTGATTCCGAGGCGGAAGTTTTTCTCTACCTCAGAAATNNTCCTTTTCTTCCTGGGGTGTAAGGTTGATGATTTTCTTTAACTGTTCTACGGAGGTGATTCTGTTCGCCACCTGCCACTTCCAGTCATTCCAATCGGCTTCGGAAACGTTCTTCCACGCCTCGATGTCCTTCCAATTTCTTCTTTCTGACATTCGATTTTCCTTCTTTCCTTTTTTGTTGTCCGCCTTGCGGTCCGCGCGGCGCGGACCGCAAGGCACACGGGTTCGTTCGTTCCTTAGATTAAATACAAATTTGGGATTTCATTCAAAAATAGTAACAGTATAAAGTAAGCGCAGGTAAATTCATTCACAGCCAGGCGCGCGACCAAGTGAGAGCGGAGCATACTTCCCGTACGCGAGCACCGAACGCGGAAAGCGCAACAACGGCTACGCCTCCGACTCGCTTCGCTCGCTGCTGTCCGTTTTTCCGTTGCAGCTGAAGTTGCGGAAAAAAGGCAACGCTGTGGATGAATTTAACAAGCTTATGCGTACATTTCTGCGAACAGTTTCTTAAGAGGTTCGCACTCTCTCAGCACCTGAAGCGCGATTGCGGCATGTCCCTTGCAGTATCCGTTTCCTACGATCATGTTGACGTCTTTTCCTACGCCTTCAGCGCCTAACGCCGCCTTTGTAAAGCTGGTGGCCATGCTGAAGAAGTATACGGTTCCGTTATCCTTTGTGGCGAGGATGCTGGCCATCTCGGTATTTTCAATGTTTACGCAGTTGATTACGACGTCGGCAAGCTTTCCGTCGGTCAGTTCCATGACCTTATTGTAGATTCCGATAGCGTCCGTAGCGTCCGCTGCGAAATATTCGTCGGCGAGTCCGAGGTTTCTCGCTCTGCTTGTGCTCTTTTCGCTTCCGCCGATGCAGATAACTTTACCGGTAACGCCGGCTCTCTTCTTTGCTTCATACAGGCAGAGGAGTCCGGATTTTCCGCCGCCGCCGATTACCACTACGGTGTCGCCCGACTGTACGAGCTTCGCCGTCTGGGCGGGAGCGCCGGCTACGTCGAGAACGGACAGAGCCAGTGTTTCGGGAAGGTCTTTCGGAAGAACGGCATAGATTCCGCTCTGGAAAAGGATCGCCTGGCCTTTGATGTCCACCTGATCGATAGCAGGTCTTACTTCAAGAATTTCATCGATTACCAGCGGGGTCAGGGAAAGGGATACTAATGTAGCGATCTTGTCGCCTACTTTCAGGTCGCCGACATAAGCCGGTCCGATCTCTTTAACGGTTCCGATGAGCATTCCGCCGGATCCGGTTACGGGGTTCTTATGTTTTCCTGCCTTTGCAACGATGCCGAGCATGATCTTTTTGATTTCTTCGATATCGCCGTTTGCCTGCTTCTCGATCTGTGTAAAGCTTGCAGAGTCGATATTCAACGTCTGAACGTCGATCAGCACTTCATTATCGTAAATTTCCATCGTGTTGTCGATGACGTCTGCCGGCTGCGGCAATACTCCTTTTGGTGAAATAACTCTGTGTGTACCGTATGGGCATCCTTTTTTCATTGTTTGTTCCTCCTGGGTTTTTAGTTTAATTAAATTTTATTGTATTTGGCAAAAGTATTACGAGATTATTTATAGCAAGTAGTATGCCAAGAATAATCCATTGAAAATCCATCGCTCTTTCTCGTTTTCGAACCATTTTCGTTCCATTTTCCCGATTTGTCCGAACCGAAATCGGTTCGCATTTTTGGAGGCCGTACCTGAGCCAAAACCAGAACAAGATCAAGGCCAAAATAATATGAGGATGAACCGCAATTTTTAGTTTATCCAATAAAATGCAATCCATCCTCCGGCAGTTTTCTCACGCGGCTGGCGCCGCGCGTTACGCGAGGTTATATTTACTTTTCTTTCTGACCAGCTGGGTTTGGCTGATTCCAATGGCTTTCGCCGCTTTCCTGGTGGAGCCGTGCTTTTCGCAGGCATACTGTATGATGTTCTTTTCAAAGCTTTCCACCATGTCGTCCAGCTTCATTCCCGCCTCGCCGTCGAAAGCCGTGTCGTCAAAGTCCATGCTGACTTTTTCAAAGAGGTCGGTGTGAAGCTCCTTCATCACGTCGAGAACGGTGATGGTCTCACCCTTCGCGGTGATCAAAAGCCTCTGGACCACATTCTCCAGCTCTCTGATATTTCCCGGCCAGCTGCATTCCTTCAGATACGCCATGGCGTCCTCCGCGATCGTCCGCTCGATCCCGAACTTCTCCGTATATTTTCCCATGAAATACTCAACGAGAGCCGGGATTTCAGCCTTTCTTTCATCCAGCGCCGGCACCCTGATGGGAAATACGTTCAGCCTGTAATAGAGGTCCCTTCGGAACTTCTTTTCTTCGACAAGCTTCTCGAGATTCCGGTTGGTGGCCGATATGATCCTCACGTTGGTCTTGACCGGCTCCGTACCGCCTACACGGTAAAATTCTCCGTCCTGTATGACCCTCAGCAGCTTGGCCTGAAGATCCTGGGGAAGCTCGCCGATTTCATCGAGGAAGATGATCCCGTTGTCCGCCAGCTCAAAGTATCCCTTTTTTCCGGTGGCGTTGGCTCCGGTGAAAGAGCCCTTTTCGTAGCCGAAGAATTCGGACTCGATGAGGTTATCCGAAATGGCGGCGCAGTTGATCTTAACGAAAGGCTGCATCCTTCGATTGCTGTTTTTCTGTATGATTGTGGCGACCTTTTCCTTGCCGACCCCCGTATCTCCGGTGATCAATACGTTGCAGTCATACTTGGCTACGCTGAGGATCTCCTCCAGCACCGTGGTCATGGCCCTGCTTTCGCAGATAAAGTCCTCAACCAGGCTCTTCCGGTATCCCGAAAGCTCAAAGCCTTTCTTGGCGCGCCCCAAAGGATAGGCGATGTTGTCCTCCACCTTCATTTCCGTAACGACCGCCCGCTCAAGGAACGGCGCAAGGTCCTGCACGACGCCGATGTCGAACTCGTCGTATTCTTCAAGATAGCCGTCGGCGCAGCGGATATCGAGCTGGCGGGAGATGGCTTCCGTCAGGTACAGCGCAATGTTGTAATTGTTGATCAGGTTTGCAAAGCAAACCATTCCGCCCGATTTTGTAGCCAGAATGTTGATGGTCTCAGCTCCCGGAATATCGGCGCAGTTGACGCTCAGATCGAAAAGCGAGTCCACATTGAGCTTTTCCAGGCATTCCATAGGTTTCAGGATGTTGACGTAATGGATTTCCGAAAAGACGTTGTGCAGGAGGAGGTCGATGCTCTTTCCTTTCAGCATGACTTCTGATTTATTGTCGATGAGGCACACGATCCGGGCGCCTGGTCCCGCCGCCTTTCTGATCGCAAATCCGAACAGGGAATTGGTGAGCAGATTGCTTCCTACCACAAGAAAATCCTTCTTGGTCTTCGCATATTTGCTGACGGTATACATCGTCCCCGATTCGTCAAAAGCGAAGAGCAGCAGGTTCAAAGGCACTCCCTCGGGCCTTCTCACGATGGGGAATTCATTGAACAAAATCGCGTAGCCTTCCGCATCCACCTGATTGTAAGCCATGTCGATCTTCGTGATGCGGCTGATGTACAGCGGGATCGCCGCCAAAGACGCGTTGCATATGATCTCGTCCCCGACCTTCAGGTCCTTCTTGTTGTCATACTCATCGCCGATCTTCTCGACGACTCCGTACAAAAGCCCTCCCGTGTCGGTGACCGGGTTGTGCATCTTCCCCCTCTTGATCACGATGTCGATGATCCGGTCCTTAATTTTCTCCAGATTGTTATTGGATTCGATGCAGATCTGTTTGAAACTCGTTCCTTCAATCTGCAGCTTCTTGATAGCAACTCTGATTTCATTGGGATAGATTTCTCTGTTATTGTCCACTTTCCACGCCGAGGTGGAAAGCACGTGCTGAGGCTCCAGCACCCGTTTGATTCCATATATGTTATCCTTCACAATCCCCGGCCTCCTCTTTCATATTCCGTCCAACCTTTTATGGCCCCCGGCAGAATCTATGATGAAAAAACGCAAATCTTTGTTTCCTGATTCCGACTCACCGCCGAAACATGTGATGCGAAATCGGTTCATTTGTTGTTCAATACAAGGATAACCCATTGGCACGCTGTTTGCAATATTAAAATTCAGGATAAAATAACATTATACAAACCAATTAACACAAGTAAAGACGATGAAAGAGGAGAGCAATTATGGAAAAAATAACTTCTACAATTCGCTTGAGAATGTCCCATAAGGATGCGCATTACGGCGGAAGCCTGGTAGACGGCGCCCATATGGTTCATCTTTTCGGCGACGTGGCCACGGAGCTGCTGATCAAACTTGACGGCGACGAAGGCCTGTTCCTGAAATATACGGACGTTCAATTCCTGGCGCCGACGTATGCGGGAGATTACATTGAAGCTTACGGAGAGATCTACGAAGTAGGAAACACTTCCAGAAAAATGAGATTTGAAGCCAAGAAGGTCGTTGCGGCGAGACCCGACATCAGTCCCTCCGCGGCTGATTTCCTTGACGAGCCTATCGTGGTATGCAGAGCGGAAGGCATCTGCGTGACCCCAAAGGACAGCAAAAGAAAATAACATAATTTTCCCATCGGTAAGAGCCCGGAGTTCTCATGATACAGGAGCCCCGGGCTTCTACTTTACTTTAAGGATCGCTTTTGGAATCTATCCTTACTTGAAAAGCTCGACAATCCTGATCAGGATCACCAGCAAGCCGCTGGTGATGAGCGGGCCTACAGGCACACCCCCCAGGAACGCTGTCGCGGTCACGGCGCCGAGGATCATTGCGGGCATCACGTCGCTGTGGCCCTGAACGGTCAGAAAGTCGAGCCCCCGCCCGCTCAGGTATGTTGTGGCGAAGGACAGGAGCAGCGCCGCAATTCCGATCCATGACATAAAGATGCCCTTTATGCTGTCTGCGGTGATTTTTCCGCTGGCTATGGGAAGAAGAATTGCCGCGACGAGTATGATGATCCCGAGAGACATGCCNNGGGTATATGTACTTATCGATCCCAGCCAATTTGACGATCAGTAAAATTCCTGTTGCAACGGCGACGGTATAGGCCTTTCCTATGACGGCCACAGCCAGAACCGCAAACAGAATGATTTGTGCGCTCAAATTAAACATCTCCATATTATTTCTTCAATTAATAATATGAAGCTGCCGTCGGGATGTGCACCGGTTTTCTTGCAATCGGATTTTCCATGCTTTTGTCTCTCTTACATTACGCCGGAATCGCGGCGAAGCTATCCTTTTGCGCCAACTCAACAATTCTTTAAATAATCGACTTCCTTTTGGGTAAGCTTGCGGTAATGTCCCTCTTTCAAGTGTCCGAGATAAAGGTCGCCGATGGCGGTCCTTTCCAGATCCATCACTTTATTTCCCACCGCCGCAAACATCTTGCGCACCTGGCGGTTCTTCCCCTCGTAAATTTTGATTTCCACGATAGCGGAGCGCTCCGCCTGCTTGATCACGTTTACTATGGCCTTGGAGGTCACAAAACCGCCGATGTCGACGCCTTTGCAGAGCCGTGCAACCTTTTCAGCGGAAAGCTGTCCCGAAACTCTGGCCCGGTAGGTCTTGTAGATGTGATGCTTCGGATGGGAAAGTCTGTACGCCAGGTCGCCGTCGTTGGTCATCAGCAGCATGCCCGACGTGTTGTAATCCAGACGGCCGATGGGGAAAACCCGTTCCTCGATATCCGCGACCAAAGCCATGACCGTAGGCCGGTCCTTCTCATCATCCGCCGAAGTGATATAGCCCTTGGGTTTGTTCAGCATGACGTATACCTTCTTTGCGTCCTGCTTTACGGCGCGCCCGTTTACCTCCACAATGTCGTCGTCCAGGACGTCATACCCCGGCTCCTTCATGACAACGCCGTTTATTTTGATCTTTCCCTGCAGGGTGAGCTCGTCCGCCTTTCGCCTGCTGGCAATTCCGGACTGGGCGATGTATTTATTTAAACGCATATCTTTACTCCTTGATTATTATTTCTACGATCATTATTTCCACATAAATTCTAGCATAATACTGCAGAAATAAAAAGGAAGATTATTGTTGAAGAACTCCGGTATGGCGCAGCCGTATTATTGGCCCTTTCTTGCTCCCCTATACGGGAAAAGGACCCGCGTTTCCGCCTCGGATCCTTTTCCCGTTCTTTATAAATATTTCCGGATCATCTTTCCGGATTCATTTTTGCCCGATAATTTTTTATGGATATGTCTATTTTTAAAAGCGAAGCGCAGCAAATTTCTATAATATCGATTCTTTATAAATATTCTCCAGGTCATATTTCCGGATCCGCTTCCTGACGGTTTCCGAATCCGTGGTATACAGTCCCTTCTCCTGCATTCGCTGAAAATACTCCGCTCCGGCGAAGGTATACCGCGTCATCAACCCGGACTCCGTAGCGATCCGTTCGTTGGCATAGGAAATCAGATCTCCGATGGCGATCTGAGCCGGCAGCTCCAGAGGCCGGAGCCCCTTTAAGTACCGGACGCTGTTGTAACCGGCAAGGGTGCCCGTGGATATGGCTTCCGTGCATCCCACAAAGAGTCCAGATTTCTCCCCTCCGCACAGGAGGTTTTCAATGCCTGTAACCCTCATTTGATTGTCGCGCTCCGCGACGGAAAGATACCGGATGGAGTTGCCCTTTCCTCCGGCATAGGGATCAGCATATCTCGCGTTTTCAAAACCCGGGATCTTTCTCAGCTTTTCCAGCGGATAAAAAGGAGTCATGATCTTCGCGTATCCCGTATCCAGCAGCACGATATTCTCAGCGTATTCATCCAGCGCATATTGCTGGCAAACCTTCAGATCGAGCTTTTCTTTGGAAACTTCTTCTTTTTTGAGAGGAATGACCGCAACGCCTGTCTCGTTGAGCATCTTTTGGATTTCATCGGAAAGGGATGACTTCTCCAGCTTTCCTGAGCCGCTGAAAGCCCCGAACGCCCCGTCCTTTCGCTGTCCCATGATATCGTTTCTTCCGGCCTTCTGGGTAATGCTGACCCTCGGTCCGAAGGCGGGGCACCGCAGGATGCACATGCAGCATCCATTTCCATAAGTAAGGCAATTTCCCATGGGTCCTGTGGACCCGGTGCATTCTATGAATACGTCCCCGGAAATCTCCGAGTCATCCGCTAAGATGATCTCTTTCATTACACGATTTCCATCGAGGGCTTTATGCAGATCCATGACTACGTCAACGGCCCGCGCAATCGTCTTTATTTCAACTCCCCGTTCTTCCAGGAGGCGCCTGACCTGAGGTTCCACCTTGATCACATCATACAGGCTGGCATGCTTGTGCCCCGGGAAATCCACGTTGACATGCCGGGAAAACTTGTCGGTGATTCCGAACAGTTCATCTGCTCCAAGCGCTATATTTTCTTCCGCGGCAGTATATCTGCCGTTGTTCCTCATGATCCCCCCTACATTGCCAAGCCCAAGGAGCATATCTGTCTTTTCAAGCAAGGTCACTTCCGCTCCGGCCTTTCTGGCAGCCAAAGCCGCGGCGCATCCGGACCATCCGCCTCCTATGACAACAACCCTGTTCATCTATTAGCCTCCAATAATCAGAATATATATCAGCATATTCCCTGAGACAGCGAAATGATACAGGGAGGCGACATTTTCTGCCCCCGTTATATTTCTTTTACCTTCACCTTGGAGACGCCCTCCAGCATGGATATTTCCACAATGAAGCCGTCCCGGTCAATTTTCTTGCCGCATTTACTGAGGCTTAGGCCTGAGATCAGATGACAGATCGGATTGCCATCCTCGCCGATTTTATCCGTGATGTCGATATCGCTGATAACGATGTCATAGTTTGGCGCGATTCGTTTAAGGCCGGTCAGAGTCGAGGATATTTCCTTACAGTCCATCTCGATCCGAAGCCCCTGAACCCTTGCCCGCTTCCTGAAATGATTTTCCAGATACTCAAAGATGGTGAGGGTCAGGATGATGGCGATGCTGCCGATGATCGCCGCCTCATAAAATCCTCCGCCCGCGGCCAGACCCAGGCAGGCGACGGCCCAGAGACTGGCAGCCGTGGTCAGCCCCCTTACCGACAATCCCTCCCGCATGATGGTTCCGGCTCCGAGAAACCCTATTCCCGATATGACCTGCGCCCCTAGACGGGTCGGATCCATGCTCGTGATACCCGAGTATTTTGCCAGGGCCATTTCTCCCATCATCATTACCACAGCGGCCCCGATTGCCACCAGCATATGGGTTCGAAGTCCCGCGGGGCGATTGCTGGTTTCCCTTTCCCAGCCGATCACGCCGCCGATCATCATGGCCAAAGCGATCCTTAAACATATTTCGATTATGTTCATAGTCACACTCCTGTCATTACTCTCTTTGACGAAGTACCCTGCCAAAGAAAGGTATTATATACTGTTATTAAATTTCCATTATTTTATACCTTTTTTTAACTTCTATCAATCGGGCAATCGGGAGTTATTTCCTGGCCGCCGTTATCGCGCAATAAAAAGGCGTCAAACAGACCGTTTGGTACTGCTTAACGCCATTGTCGACCTATCCGCCGATTTGCCTAGTTTGTGATGACCATCTCCGTATCCTTATCGAAGATGTGAATTTTCTGGCTGTTGAAAACCATGGAAAGAACGCTCTCTGATTTCAATCCGTCGATGACGGGGGTGCGGACCGTAAGCTTCGTCCCGTCCATATTGCAGTGCAGGTACACCTCCGAACCCATGAGCTCCACCAGATCCACGTTTACCTCGACGGGCGCCTCTCCTTCCCTGACTGCGATATCCTCGGGCCTTATTCCAAAGACCACCTCTCTATCCTCATAGGGAGCAAGGTTCTGATGTTTGCTCTCCGGCAGCGCGATCCTATATCCGTCAAATTCAGCCGCATATCCGTTTTCCGTTCTTGCGATCTTCCCGTTAATAAAGTTCATTTGAGGCGTGCCGATAAATCCGGCGACAAATAAATTGCACGGCTGGTTGTACAAATGCTGCGGCGTGTCGATCTGCTGAATAAAGCCGTCCTTCATGACCACGATCCTGTCCCCCATGGTCATAGCTTCCGTCTGATCGTGTGTAACGTATACGAAGGTGGTCCCCAGATTTTTATGCAGCTTTGAAATCTCTGCGCGCATCTGATTCCGCAGCTTTGCGTCCAGGTTGGA
>DLFX01000045.1:14791-24034 GCA_002482405.1 Firmicutes bacterium UBA7709
TGTTCGATATCCAGAATTTTAGCCGCTTCCTCCACCTTTCGCCGGATCTCCTCCTTCGGCAGCTTCCGCAGGGTGAGGCCAAAAGCCATGTTCTTGAAAACCGTCATATGGGGGTAAAGAGCATAGTTCTGAAACACCATGGCGATNNCTTCAGGCCGAAGGCGATGTTGTCGGCGACCGTCATGTGCGGGAAGACGGCGTAGTTCTGAAACACCATGGCGATGTCCCGATCCTTCGGCGCCACATCGTTTACCAGCTTGTCGCCTATGTATAATTCTCCTTCGGAGATGTCCTCGAGTCCTGCGATCATCCGCAGCGTCGTGGATTTTCCGCATCCGGAAGGGCCGACCAGGATAATAAACTCCTTGTCCTCGATTTCCAGATTGAAATCCTGTACTGCCACAACATTGCCCGGATAGATCTTCTTCATGTTTTTCATCGATATTTTCGCCATTGGAATTCCCTCCCGATTTACTTGATGATTCAGTCTAGCACGGCATTTTTCGGGTCACAAGAGCAATATATTGATATTTAAGGGTAAAATGTTGATGTGTCGAACAAAAAGGGGTATACTGAGCCAAAGGCTGCGCAGTCATGCGTTAAACGGATAGTCAAAGGAGATTTCCCATGGACCGGATCGAATTGATATCAGGACGTGCCCATAAAAAATACCCGCCTCTGGTGCAGGATGCGGCTGCTTTGATCGAGACGGAATATGCTTATTTGTACGGAATTGATGAGCTGGCGGACCGTCTGGAGGTATCGAAGAACCATCTGATCCGGGTGTTCTCCGCCAGTGCGGGGATCTCGCCGGGCAGATACCTCACCGACATCCGTTTATACCATGCAAAGCTCCTTCTGGAGTCCGGCGAGAATACTCCCATGGAGATCATCGCCGGAGCCTGTGGTTATTCATGCGCGAATTACTTTTCCAAGGCATTCAAAAAACACACGGGGCTTACCCCGACGGAGTATATGAAAACGTATCAATCCACCAGCCTGCCGATGGGCGTTAATTTCTCCAAAGAATCAGGCTTGTGGCATATTTGGTAATACATTGTTAAATCGGCGCCGGCAAGAAGCCCGTTATGGATCCCCCCTGACCAGGGAGGGAAATCCGTTACGTCATAGATGATGCCGCCTACGGCTACATAGGCCCGGCGCCCCTCTTTTCCATCAAACTCCAGAAGCTGTGTCCGGGTGAGTTCTATCGGTTCCATTTTGAACCTCCTTAAACACGTTTTGCATGAGTTCGTCGCCGCTGAGCTGGCACTTGCACATTTTGATGGTATCACCGTCGGAAGTGTCGACGGAACAGGACCCGCACAGGCCTTCGCCGCAGCAGATGCGAAAATTATTGCTGACCGCCAGATCGGCCTCGGGGATGACTCTTTTGACCATTCTGCCGATGTTTTCAATATAGTAATCTGAGGTCAGAAGGATTACGCTTCCGTACTGCTTCTGCCCCATCAGATCCTCAAGCTCTTTCCAGGAATCCCTTTCCGACAGGGATAGGTACCGGACCGGCTCGTTCTTCAGATAATCGCCGATCAATTCCTCGCTGATTTTTTCCGTATCGACGACCATATCCACATTGCCCCTGAGCCGGAGCGCCTCCAGCGCCAGGATCCCCGGGGCGACGCCGATGCCTTTTGCGATGATCAGCGTATTCAAATCTTTCCCCTTTTTTCTTATGATGGGAGCGATCCCGTGCACTCCGTTCCGGTAAAGCCCTCTCAGGACAAACCGTTCCTCTTCCATGAGCAGCGCTTTTGTCTTTGCCGATATGACCTTGACAGCCAGGTGGATCTGACCCTTTTCCACATCCGCTTTCATGACGGAGATGGGAATATCGTAAAAGCTGTTGGACTCTCTGCCCTTCACAAACAAATAGGAACCCGGACGCTCGGCTTTCATGGCAAAGCCTTTTCCCACGTCGAGGATGTATACGACCAGATCGTCTTTATAGAACTTTTTTTCAACAATTCTCGCTTCAAAATTCTGTCTGGGGTTATTTACCTTCCGGTTGTTCTGAACAAACTCATTATAAATGCATACACCCCGCCAGTTGCAGTTGCAATAGTCCTTTCCTTGAAGCCGGCTGCAGATGAGACAGTCACCGGTTACCGCCAGGTAACAGGGGCAGTTTTCCGAGCCCGCGTCGATACAGTTGGCCAGTTTTTGCGCCGACGTACTGATGATCTCTTCCTTAATACCGTAGTTCATTTTTCGGCCCCCTCTGATTCAAATCGTCAAACGCGCGATTCACGCGTCGTTCAAAACTACTGTATCAGGATATTGTCATTTCCTTTAATTTGCTACTGGTATTCCGGCAACTTTACGCGGCGATCCGCCGGCCCTTCTCCGGACGGCAGATCACTCAACGTCTTCGAGATAATATAAAGGCTCGGAAAAAAGACAGCGTCCGTCAACATAGATCTTTAGTTTTCCGGCCTCCTGCCACCTGCTTACCGGCGCTTTCTGCCTCTTGGGAAGATCGTACAGGACGGAAATCTCGCTGTCGGAGCCCTTTTTCACAGGACAAAGGACATCTCCCTTGGTGCCGATCATTACAAAACCTCTGTCACAGCCGGATAGCCGGACCGCCTTCAAAGGCTGCTGACCGGATGCAATCTTCACGTTTTCGTACTGGCTGTAGGCATAATCCATGAGCCGGTAGGTATCGTTGAACCAATCCGGGGCATTCATGACGACGCAGATCAGCTCCATGCCGTTCCGCTCCGAGGACGCTACCAAAGTTCTTCCGGCTACCTTGGTATAGCCGATCTTGATGCCGTTTCCGCCTTCATACTGATAGACGACTTTATTCTTGTTATAAAAGTAATTGTACTTCCCCTCGCCCCGGTTGGCGATCCAGGTTTTCGTTCCCGCTACTTTTTTAAATTCCGGATTTTTCATGGCGGCCATCGAGATCAGCGCCATGTCCCTTGCCGTCGTATAGTGGTCCGGATCGTGAAGCCCGTTGGGATTTGCAAAATGCGTATTATACGCTCCAAGCTCCCGGGCTTTCTTGTTCATCATCATGACAAAATTATTTTTGCTTCCCCCGATTGCCTCCGCGATGGCGACTGCGGCGTCGTTTCCGGAGCGGAGCATCAGGCCGTAAACCAGATCCCGCAGAGGGATTTTTTCACCGACTTCAAGATATATGGACGAACCTTCTACTCCTGCCGCATTCTTTGAAACCTTTACCTTTTTGTCCAGGTCGCCGTTTTCAACGGCCAGCAGCGCCGTCATGATCTTTGTTATGCTCGCTGGATAGGCTTTTTCATCCGCGTTTTTCTCATACAACACTTCCCCCGAATTCGCTTCCACCAGGATCGCGGTCTGAGCGGAAATGTCCGGGATTGGAAGGGGCGCCGACTGCTGGGATTCCGGCCCGCCGGCCGCCGGTTCTCCGTAAACCGGAACAGAAAACCCAGCCATCAAAATGATTAATATGGCAATGATAATTTTCTTCATAAAAATATCTCCTTTCAGACTATTTTTGACTCGTTGAAAGGAGATATGCTTGGTAATTTTATGTTAGAATTGGATCGAAAAGCGGCAGGAAAAGGTATTTCATTGTCCAACACTGCTGCTGTACAAGCAAAACGTGAACCCGATTTGCGGTACAGCAGCAGTGTTGGGCATATTAAGTGCTTTTCCGCCGCTTTTCGCATCTAGGCCTTTATAAAATCAATGGTTATCTGCTGAAGGTCGAGGCTGTCGTTCTCCTCTTCCTCCCGAACGATGCTTCCAATGTCGTCGATATCCGGCAGATCCTTTAAGTCCTTAAATCCGAAGTTTTTTAAAAATACAGGCGTCGTTCCGTAAAGGATCGGCCTCCCGATTCCGGCGGACCGGCCGACTTCCGCAATCAGTTCCTTTTTCATGAGGCCCTCGATGACCCTGTCGCATTTGATCCCGCGGATGGATTCGATCTCACCCTTTGTAACGGGCTGTTTGTAGGCGACAATCGCAAGCACTTCCAACGCGGACTGGGAAAGCCGCTTTTCCTTCACCGGGGTGCAAAGCCGTTCTATGTATTCGTTGTTTTCTATATTGGTGCAGAACTGAAAGCTTTTATCGATTTCCCGGATCTGGATCCCCCTGCCCTCCTGCTCATATTCCGCCTGAAGCTCTTTGAAATAGTCGTAGGCATCCTTCCAGTTCATGTTGAAAATTTCCGCGGCGACCTTGACATCCAGGGGTTCTCCCCATACGAAGAGCATGGATTCAAAAGCGGATTTTATCGTCTTCTTGCTGGTCATGATACGTTTTCCCCTTCTTCCGGAATTCCCTTTTCGCCGCTTGTCCCCCTGTCGCAAAGATTCAGGTAGATCTCGCCGAAATTCACATTCTGTCTGACTGTGATGGTTTTCTGCCGGATCATTTCCAGCATGGACACAAAGGTAAGAACGATTTCATACCGATTGCTTTCCGGCGTCAGCAGTTCCTTAAAGTTCAGCTTTTTCTTCTCTTTGGACCGGAACAGATTTCTGATATATTCAATCTTCGACTCGATGCTTATCTTCTGCCTTTCGACCCTGGCGTAATTCCTCCTGATCTCTTCAAAGCGCTTTTTCTTCTGAAGGAACAAATGAAACACCTTTACAAACTGGTTCAAATCCAGATTCAGATATTCGTCCGCTTCCTTTGTGAAAGGAGCCAGATCCTCTTTCGGCTTTTCGAAGATGCGCTGATTCTGCTCCTCCTGAAGCTCCAGAAGCTCTGCGGCCGATTTGAACCGCTTGTACTCCAGTATCTTCTGAACCAGCTCGGTCCTGGGATCGTCTTCAAGGACCTCTTCGCCGTCGGCTTTCATTCTCGGGAGCAGCATCTTGGATTTGATCTCGATCAAAGCGGCGGCCAGCACCATGAATTCCGTCGCCACATTGACGTCCAGCGCTTTCATGTCTTCTATATATCTGATGTATTGATCCGTAATCTCCGATACCTGAATATCATAGACGCTCATCCTTGCATTCTCGATGAGATATACGAGCAAATCAAAGGGGCCCTCGAAAATATCCAGTTTGATCTTATAAGACATATGCCGCTCCTATTTTTTCCGTTACGAACCTAACCTCATTTGTGAAGCAAATGAGGAATGAACAATATATTTTAGCATATCCCGGGAGCGGATTCAATCCTTCATATCGGCAGGTGAAGCCATATGGTTACATATGAAGGGCTCTTTGCCTTTTGTCTTGTACTGTTTGGTCTTGCGGCTTTGTTGAAAAGCCGCAAGAAATAAGCACAGCCGCCTAAGTTCTTAGGCGGCTTCCCCGTAGGGAGTTACCGCCATACGAAAAGCGGCAATTCCTTTTCTTTTTTCATTTAACCATATTCCCTGAGGAAATGCAAGAATATTTTATTGATGTGAAAAAGCCCGCAAAGCGCCTTTTGCCGTAGTTTTTACTCCTTTAGAGCGTCATGATAGTTGTAGTAAAGAAGCCCGCAGATGGTAATCCCTCCGCCGATCCACTGCCACAAGGTCGGTATTTCCGCAAAGAGGACAGCCGCGGCCGCGGCCGCGATAACGGATTCGCCGGTTTCGATGGTGGAGATGTAAAGCGGAGATACGTGCCCGAGACACCAGTTGAAAACCGCGTGAGCCCCGATCTGGCAGATCATGGCAAATGCAAACATAAGCCAGTAATTTTTCGCGGAATATCCGGTGAAAGGCGTCCCTGTCGCAAACATCCCAACGGTAAAGGCCAGCCAGCAGGTGGTAAATATGATAAACACGTACACTGAGGCATTGACCTCTTTCCGCATCCGGCGCCCCACAAGAAAATAAAGCGAATAAAACAGCGCTCCGAAAAATGCCAGGATATCGCCGTAAATCGCCTTCCCCGCAAAGCTGTAATCTCCTCCGGCTATGATCGCGGCTCCCACCAGAGCGATGATCACCCCGACTACCGCCTTCAGGTTGGTTTTTTCCCTCAGGATCAAGGCTGTGATAAGCAGAATGATGATGGGGCTGAGGTTGCATAGAACCACCGCGCTCGCCACCGTGGTGCGTCCGAGAGCGGTGAACCAGGTAAAGTAATGGCCGGCCAGAAACAGGCCTCCCAGCATACAGCCCAACCCTTGCTTGACTGAGATGGATTTCAATTCCTCCCGGTGATGCAGAAAAACCGCCGCGGCGAAGAACGGAACAGAAAAGGTCAGTCGATAAAATCCGATGGCAACGGGGCTGGCGTCGATCAGCCGGACAAAGATCGCCGAAAAGGACGCCGCGACAGTCGCCATAATAACAACTTTTTTTGCGTTTCTCTCAAAAATGTTCATGCCGTTATTTTACCACAAAAAAATCGCGGTGAAAATGCAACATTGCATAATTTGTGACATTCTACAATATGGCACCTGCCGGCGTTTGCTTCGCAAACGCCGGCAGGTGTGCAGTCACAAGTTCTATGGACGCGAAGCGAGCAGTTTCTTTATGCTCTCTTCATATGGAGGGTACAGGATACCTTTTTCGGTGACGACGGCTGTGATATATTTCGCCGGAGTCACGTCAAAGGCCGGATTGTAAGTCTTGATCCCCTCCGGCGCCATGTCCTTTTCGTACCAGAGCTTATATATCTCCTCTCCCTTTCTCAGCTCGATGGGGATGTCGGCTCCCGTCTTTGTATTCAAATCTATGGTCGAGGTCGGCGCAAACATGTAGAACGGGATGCCGTACTCATGGGCCAGGATCGCAACTCCCGAAGTTCCGATCTTATTCGCGCCGTCTCCGTTGGCCGCCATTCTGTCACAGCCCACCACCACCGCGCTTATCCAGCCGTTTTTCATCACGATGGATGCCATGTTGTCGCAGATCAGAGTCGTATCGATCCCGGCCTGAGAAAGCTCCCAGGCGGTAAGCCTGGCTCCCTGAAGCAACGGTCTTGTCTCATCGGCAAAGACTTTAAAGTCATACCCTTTTTCCCGGCCGAGATAAAGGGGCGCGAGGCACGTGCCGTATTTTGCGGTGGCGATGGTCCCCGCGTTGCAGTGGGTCAGGATCCCCATTCCCGGCTTCAGCAGGGTCAATCCATATTCTCCCATAGCGCGGCAGGCGCGTTCATCCTCGACGCGGATCGCTTCCGCCTCCGCCAGCAAAGCCCGTTTGATTTCTTCCTGGGTCTTTTCCCAGCCGTTTCCGGTTTGATCCTCTTCACGGGAACCGATCGTCCTATCTTTAAACTCTTTCACACGGTTTTCCATCCGGTCCAGCGCCCAGAAAAGATTCACCGCCGTCGGCCTGGAGGATGCCAGGTAGTTTTTTATCTCCATAAACTGTCCGTAAAAATCCTGATAGCTGACAGCGCCGATTCCTCTGGCGCAGACGTAAAGGCCATAGCCCGCCGCCACGCCGATGGCGGGAGCCCCGCGGACCTTCAGCTTGTAGATGGCGTCCCAGACGTCTTCCCTCGTCTGCATCTCCAGGTAAACCGTCTCGCCGGGGAGCCGGGTCTGATCCAGGATCAGCATTTTATCCTCTTCAAATCTGACCGGCGCTATATTTAAAACTTCCATTGATTTTCCTCCGATACTTGTATAGTATAATTAATTATACCATAAACGCTCTGCGTTTATGGGGCCATGCGCCTTTTCGCNNTGGCGAAATTCTGGCGCGGCATTAGATCCGTATAATAATCGCCAATCTTCGAATACTGCGATTATTATAGCATATTTAGGTTTCAGGAGGCGGCATGAAAATTGTTATTTTAGACGGATATACGATCAATCCGGGAGATTTAAGCTGGTCCCGGCTGGAGAAATACGGAGAATTAACGGTATACGAAAGAACGCCGGGGGATCTGATCGCGCCCCGGATCGGTGACGCGGAGGTGGTCATGACGAGCAAGTGCATCCTCAGCGCGGACGTGCTGAGCCGGTGCCCCAACGTGAAATGGATCGGCGTCCTCGCGACGGGATTCAACATGGTGGACCTGGAATATGCCTCTTCCCGGGATATTCCCGTCACCAACATCCCGGCCTACTCGACGGATTCGGTGGCTCAGCTCACCTTTTCTCTGCTGCTGGAAATCTGCAATCACGCCGGGCTCCATAGCGATTCCGTCCAGTCCGGCCAGTGGCAAACCTCCAAGGATTTCTGCTATACCCTGACCCCTCAGATGGAGCTCTCCGGAAAAACTTTCGGCGTCGTCGGGTTCGGCAATATCGGCAGACGGGTTGCGAAAATTGCGGAAGCCCTGGGCATGAAGGTCCTGATTGCAAGCCATTATCCCGACCCCGAATTTGCAACAGATGATATTTCCTTTACCTCCCTCGACGGGCTTTTTTCCGACGCCGATGTGATCAGCCTCCACTGCCCTCTTACGGAGGATAAGAAAGGTTTTATCAACAGCGATTCGATATCAAGGATGAAGGACGGCGTCATCCTGCTCAACACTTCCAGAGGTCCGCTGATCAACGAAGAGGACCTGGCCCAGGCGTTAAAATCCGGAAAAGTCCATGCCGCGGGACTCGACGTCCTGTCCGTGGAACCGCCGAAGGACGGCAATCCGCTCATGGGTATCCCGAATTGCCTCATCACTCCTCATATCGCGTGGATCACAAGGGAAGCGAGAACCCGGCTCATCGATACCGCCGCCGTCAACCTTGAATCCTGGCTGGCAGGCGGAAACATCAACCGTGTAAACCCGAAATAAATAACCTGAAGAAAGGCGGTAGAAACCCTATGATAATAAGAAAAGTCGAGCCCGGCGATCTGGAGGGCCTCGTAAAATTGGAGAATGTCTGTTTTCCCGAAGCGGAAGCGGCTACACGGGAAACTTTTGAGTACCGGATCGCCGCGTTTCCGGACAGCTTTTACGTCGCCGTGGAGGATGGCGAGATCATCGGAATTGTGAACGGATGCGTCACAGACAGCCCGGTGATCACCGACGAGCTCTTTGAGCCGGAGGGCGGGCACGATCCCAACGGCAAAAATCAGGCGATCTTCGGATTGCTTGTGGATCCCCGATACCAGAAGAAAGGCATTGCCGCCGGCCTGATGAATCACATGATGGAAGAGGCAAGGAAAGCGGGCCGCAAGAATATGATCCTGACCTGCAAGGAGTACCTGATCAAGTATTATGAGGGCTTTGGATATGTGAATCAGGGCGTTTCGAAATCCACTCACGGGGGCGCCGTCTGGTACGATATGAAAGCTGGGCTGTAAATGACATTTGCTATATGGATAGATGTTTAAAAAAAGTGACTTCGCCACTTCCGCTAGGAACC